>CAZJZP010000001.1:0-15860 GCA_964550505.1 uncultured Prolixibacteraceae bacterium
TAAGGCAGCAATATCTTTGGAAGAGTAGTGCTCGATATATTCCTTATCAATAATATGCAGCGTTCTGCCTGTTTCCAGATAAGGATAAATGCTTGTTGCCGAAATCTCAACTGCTTGCATTTGCACCGTATCTTCCTGAGAATAGGATAAATAACTAAATAACAGAAGTAATAATAATAAACAAATCCGCATTCTTCAAAGATTTCAGCAAAACTATAAAGAAATAGAAAAGTGAAGTTGTTTTTTAGTTTTTTTATGATTGTAGTTTGAAGATGTTTTTGGAAAAAAAATGTATTTTTGGGGAAATCTTATTAATTAAAATTAAAATTTATGAAACGTAGTCAAATTTTTATGCTAATTCTACTTTTTCTGGTGTCGTGTGGGCAGCAGCAAAACAAGAAAGAAACAAAAGATCGTTCTCCTGATGAGGAGAGAACAGAAGATTGTAGAGAGGATAAAGATGAAAGTAATACTGCTTCAAGCGAGGAAGACAAAGTGATTGATATGGTTTTTGCCTTGCCAGAAGTAGTAGAATATAATGCTATTTTGACTGATGCAACAGAATCCGGTGCTATTGTGATGATAAATGGAATGGTGGAATTGGACGGGACAGATTATTATTGGGTTAAGGTGATGGAGGATAATGGCAGTAATTATGTTACGAATTTCCACTTTTATGTGAATCCAGATAATAACGAGATAAAGTATTATGATGTTATTACAGATCAAGCAATAAGTCTTGCTGAGTGGAGAAAGCAAGATTTCTAATAGCCTAGTACAAAAATCAAAAAAACCGCCTATTCCCCAAAAGTTATTATCTTTGATAAAAGTCAGATATCTTCATTGAACTATTTAATATAAAGGAAAACACATGCAAATAAACTACCCCACCCTATTAGATCGAATAAAGGCTGTTTTTGCGGATTATATTATCCTAATTCTATGTATGTTTTGTATCTCTTACACTTTTGAGTATATCAATACTAATAATGACCTTATTAGAATCATCGCTTTTTTGTTTGTATTTTGTCTTTACGACCCATTGTTTACAAGTATTTTTGGGGGCACTATTGGTCATTTGATGTTTGGAATAAGAGTAAAAAGAGAACAAAATGAAGAAAAAAACATCTTTTTTTTATTAGCTATCCTCCGATTTTTCTTTAAATTTTTATTAGGTTGGATATCTCTACTAACAGTAACTAGCAATAATAAAAAGAAGGCTATTCACGATTATATTGTAAAATCAGTGGTAATATATAAAAAATAATAGTGCCCGTAATCAGATTCAGATGCTAGAAACAAGTTTTCAGAGTGGAAATACATGTATTTTCAAAGGAATATTTAATACATTTTCCCTGCGAACACCTTCTGTTTTCAACAAAATATCAAAAAACGAAGGTGAAATATAAATAGATTAACTATTTTCCACCGATACAATACTATTCCTATTCCTTAATCACTGTAGTAATATTGTTTTCAATTCTTACAAAATAAATACCTGAAGATAAATCTTGCATTTCAATATAACTAGCGGTTCCGCTATCGAGGTATTTTCCATTTGCATCAAAAAGATAGTATGTTGATGTTTCGCTAAAGTATAATCTGTCTTTTACTGGATTGGGGTATAGAAGAACTACTTTTTTCTGAGAGTTAGCATTTATTTTGGTGATTAAAGGATCGATGTAGATAATTCCATCAGAAATAATGGTATCTGAGTATAATCCAGCTTGGTTCACAGCAAACACGCTTACATAATACATGGTATCGTGTTGTAAGCTTAAGGCATTAGCCGTGCATTGTACATTGTATGCGTTGTTTGTCCAAACTACTATATTTGTATCGCCTGGCTTTGTGCCAATGGCAAAAGCATAATGGCTAATGCCTGAGTTGGTGTCTATTGCCGTAGTCCAATTAGCGGATAAGCTGCTTGAAGTATTTGTGGTATCGAGATCGTTCGCCAAGCCATCAAAAACAGCAATAAGGCTATCGGGTACTGTCCAATCAATATTTACATCCAAGGCAGCAGCTGTAGAAAAATTATTTGCTTTATCAATCACTAAAGATTTGATACGACACGCTGCTGTTGATGGGTTAATGTTTTGATAACGTACATCGCCATTTATATCATCTACAAAAACAATGGCGGTATCGGTACGTGTTTTATATACTTTTACATCATCAAACATGGTATAGCTGTTCCCTGTCCTTAATGAAACATGGGAAGCGAAAGTGTAGGGATTTTCATCCGTCCAAGTAGAAACTAGAGTATCGTTTAAGAAGGCTTTTATTTCGCCTGTATTTGCATTAAAAATGACTTTGCAATCGTACCATGCATTTTCATTCACAATACAATTATCGCTAGTCTTTAAGCTAAATACATTATCATCGTAGCGGTATATCTGACAGGTATTCTGATCGACACGGTAATATACCATATAGCAGTTATGTCGGTTAGATTGTTGGGCACTGTCGCAGAAGAAATGCAGCCCTGCTCTCCTATTCGATCCACTTCCCCCAATATTCATTTGCCAATGGTATAGATAAATACCGCTTGAGTCTTGGGGCAGCTCGAAATACATATTCGTATTAGACGAAATTTCATCGGATTGAAGAAGATGTTGGGCAGAGATACTCCAGCTCCCACTGATATTATACCATTCGGAGTGAATGCTTGCGTTAAAATTATCGTTAAAGAATCCATTCTCTGCATTTCCCAGCCATTCTCCGTTATGATAATCCAATACTTGGTAGAAGGCGGTGTCAATAGCCGCATTATCCTGATCGTTAAAATATGCCGTAAAGTCATCCGTAGCCCAATTGGCTGCTGTTATAGCTGTTGTGGGAGGCGTAGTATCGATAAAGCATTGCCAGATGGCTTGCCATCCGGGAGCTGTGGTCCACCCATCGGAATAAAATTCGAGGGTAAGAGCGTTGGAGGAAGAGCTAATATAGCCTGGTGAATTAGTACCGCTATAACCACCGATCAGGGCAGCAGAGGTGTCGGCACCATCGTAAATCCATAAGGAATCGTAGCCTGCTTCTAAGGAAAAACTCAGAAAATCCAGCGATAACGAGACTGCATTGCTTGGTGCAATAGTAAAACTATAGTATTCGTCATTATAATAATCGTGTGCTGGTCCGCCCATATCGTAGATGGTGTCAGAACAAGGGACATAAGCGCACGTAGTGAATTTCTCTTCGATAAGATTCCAGAGTTCTGTGTAACCATTGTCGTATCCTAAAGCCCAAATGCCAATACCTGCAATATCACGTTGGTTTACCATATCATACTTATACCCTAGGCTTACTTCATCATCGAAGAAACATTGTCTCCAATTAGAAGAATAATACACATGATATGGGTTTCTGCTATTGGATTCCCATTTTTTATTGCTGTAGTTACCCGAAGCATTATTTCTGATAAAACTATAAGTACGTGCACTCACAAAAGAAGTTGTAGCTGAAGGGACAGTATCTACGGTAGTGTTCCATTCTTGTCCGTAATAAGGTAAACCAAGTACTAATTTCTCTTTGGAAGCACCTGCTGCAATGTAGGTAGTAATAGTTTTTGTTAAGTTGTAGTTAAATGTACTCATGGTATAGAGTTGTGCTGTTGGTCCTGCAACGCTGCTGCCGCTATAGTAATACCCATAGCCCATAATGGTAAAATAATCAACATAATTATCTAAGGTGGCAACGTCAAAAAGATTGCTCCAGTCCACTGCATAGAGGCAAATACTTACTTGAGAGCTGGGAATTACTGTATGCATTTGATTGCAGAGGTCGATCATAAATGCAGTAAGATTAGCTGATTGCGAACTAGGCACTCCTTCGAAATCTATATTTACTCCATCGGCATTACGAAGCTGCACGAGACTGATCAGGTTTGTAATTAAGGTTTGTTGTGCAGAAGGATTAGCAAAGAAAGTGGTATGATCGGAGAAGAGGGTTACACATAGGTTAACACGTGTTCCATTTGCCTGGGCGCTATCAATAGCGGCAGAGGTTTCCCAGCCATTGGTAGTATATGCATTACCTGTATTAGGATTAACTTCATAAGAAAAATATGATAAATCGGAAAGACAATCCCATTGATAGTTGAGATAAGCACTACCAACCCAAGAAGGATGCCAGCCAAAAACAATCTTTTCTAAGGTACAAGAAGTTGACTTAGGTGTTTTTGGCATTAAACGAAAATTATTTAGTTGATCATAATCTTGTATGCTTTTACATTTGAAAGACTCGTAATATTCTTTTTGCTGTTTGTGAACAGAAAAATGTTGTTGCGCATGGAGGAAAAAAGGGAAAAATGCTATGGTATAAAGTGTACAAATAAAATATTTCATTAGATTTGAGGCTTATTGAGTACAACTATGCAAAGATAATAAAAATATAGCTTATTAAGCTTTGATTATAAGTTGATTAAAACAACCACGAAGTTCCGATATACAAACCGCTACTACCGTCTTGTGAACGATGTGCAAGTCCATAGTTTAAGGATAAAACAAAATTTTCATTCATAGCAATATGTAATCCTCCACCGTAAGTCAGATGCAATTTATCGTCTTTTTCCACTATCGTTGTCAGGCTGTAATCAATAGGATGTTTTTGGACTACGCTTCCCACATCGCTAAAACCGTTGAGTGCAAAATAGAAATTTTGCTTAGCGATTCTAGTACGGAAAAATTTCCAGCGCAAGCAGAAGTTTCCCCAAGCAATCCCCTCTCCCACTATTCTGTTTCGCATAATTCCTCGCAGGGATTTTGCTCCACCTAGACCTTCCACAATTACGGAAGGAGAATAAGAACTCAACATCAAGGATTGCATATAAAATGGAGCTTGTCCGTTAATCGTTCCCTGATAACCCAAGCGATATGCAAATGAAACTTTCTCTTTTACTAAGGTAAAATACTGTCGATGAATGAAAATAAGTTTTGTATATGGATGTTCATTATTATATAAAAATCGTGGTGCTGTTGCAAAAAGCAATTCGGTCCAAATACCGCTCATCGGACAGGCTTCATTATCACGGGTGTCATAAATAATTCCTGCTTTTATCAGATTTACCATACCGCCATCTGCTTCGTTTTGTCCGATTATGCCAATATCGACATATTCATCGTATAAACTAGGCACATCAGGCAATTTGTCTTCATCTGCTTTTCCTTTGTTTAATTGTTCGATATCTACAGAAGAAATACTATGCGTATAGTTTCCGTAACCAGCTAGCCAACGCAATTTCCCTGGAATAATATTACCCTGAAAATCACAGGTAAAACGAAATAATTCTCTGGCATGTCGATAGTACATTCTTGATTTATAAAAGGCAGAGGCATCGTCTTCAAATTCAGTATAATACATCGCTTCACTACCGTTAAAACCATAAAAATCAAGGGCTTGTTCTGTTAAATAACTAAGATCAGCAGTAATACGAATGGGTTTTTTAAAAACATTTTCAGAATCGAAAAATAATTGATTGATACCGCTTCCTTTGGTGGTTCTGGAGATTTCAATGCCAATATTATGCAAATATTTGGGATAAGTACTACCATCTCCAAAATAATAGAAATTGGCTAATCCTCCATATTTAAAACCCAAATCACTATCGTAAGCCACAACAGGTAAGGCGCCGAAAGTCCAACCGCTTTTCACAGAATCCGCTTTTTCGGTATTCTCATTTTGTGCCGATATTAAAAGAGGCAAAAGGCTGATGACAAGAATAATGAAAATAAATTTTCGCATATTTTTTTTTCTAAACAGTTAATCGTTTTATGCTAACTGCATGATTATAGGCTGTTCTGTCTAAAGAAAACCTAATAAACGATGCTTATTTTGCAGTTATTTTTCGAGTGTAAAAATAAGATTTTTTTAGCGAATCTTTAGATCCGTTAATGGGATTTTTTTTGTTTTACTATTAAAAAGCAGCATTTTCAATCCCGAAGGGATTGCATCTGTTTAGGAAATATTCTAAATAATGAAATTAATCTCATTTATCCTACAAAAACTCTAAGAAATACGCCATGGAAATGCCTAAATAGTTTCCGATAGCATAACCAATAATGCCTACAGAAATTCCAGCAACAATGATTTCTTTGTTTTTTATGGAGGCTGCCACCACAAGAACAAAAGGCGGCGAACAAATCATAGCAGTGGAACAAATCATCATAGTGTCTTTGTCCACTCCTGCTATTTTGGATAGAATAGCATGGATAATTAAGGAAACAAAAACTACAAAACACACAAATAGAAATAGATAAGGTGAAGTATTGCCTAAATTACTAAAATCAGCCATGGAAGCTACGCAAAGACTAAAAACCAATATAAAATACATGCCCAAATCATAGGATCGTTTTAGTTTGTTGATTGCAGGAATTATAGAAAGAATAAGCGATAAGCTCGTTACTGTTAAAATTACTATGAGGGTTTGCATCCCGGATGGAAACAATAAACTTAAACTTACAGCAATAAGCAGAACAAGAACGGTTATTCCTAGCGCTTTACCCCAACTAAAGATTTGTTCCTTTTTAATATCATCTTTTAAAGAATATTGCTTTTTATTCCCTTGATTTTCTTCTTGTAAGAAGGTATTTTTTTGATATTTTCTTAAGAACAAAGCAAAAAACTTTGAACCTACGCTTATCAAAAAGAGAATATATACTGCTGAGATAATCATATCGTAAGTATGCACGATAAGAAATGTTTCTGCATTCACATCCAAGGCTGTCTTAATGGAAGCAATATTAGGCGTTCCTCCAGTATAAACACCCACAAGCATGCCTGCCACTTTCCAAGCTTCATCTACTGTATTTCTAAAAAGATAAAAGCCGACAATAACTACTATTAACACTGATAATAATGCTAAAAGAAAAGAGATTAAACTAGATTTAGCCATGGATAAACTCTTTTTTACATTGATAGAAATCAATAATAATGGAATGCTCAGTAAAACCGAAACAGAAGTAATATTATCTTGTAAAGCTTTGGTAGTGTTGGAAAATTCAATGCTATTTCCCAATATTATTCCAATAAAATAGCAAAGGAGAACAGCTCCCAATTTTCTGATAATGGCAAATTTTTCACAGAAATACAACACGAAAAGCGGTGTAATCAAATAGAATAAAACAAGAGCTACTTCTTTCATCAAAGAATATCTTTAGCGTTAATCTTATTTTCCTTTTCTGAAATCAAACATACGTTTTTTTGCTGATTTTCCTATAATTCCTGATGAAACAGCACGAATATCTTCTATTGTATAAAAAGCTTTAGGATTAAAATTATTGAGGGCGTCAATAATCATTTGCAATTGCTTGCGACGAATAATAGACATGATAATCTGAACATCACCTTTACTGCCTTTTGCATCCATTAAGGTAACACCTATATTATTAGCACGCAAGAAATTAACGAAATTTTTCGTATCCATTTTAGGAATTACACGCAAAAGTACATAACCAATAGATAATCGTTCTTCTATTATTATGCCTAAATAATTTCCAGCTGCAAAACCAGCTCCATAAGCAAATAAATAGAAGGGATTACTTACATCATTAATGATTTGACCAACAGCTAACAACCATATTATCACTTCAAAAAAGCCTAAAATGGGAGCTATAAATCGAAATCCTTTAGATAAATATATTAAACGTAAACTACCTATAGTTTGATCAGCTACACGAGCAAAAAAGATAAAAAAGGGTAAAAATATCCACGTATAAAACCAAGAATCAACTGCTAATATTTCCATTATCTTACTAAACTTATATTTCCATTTAACTTAAAAACTTCTCCATTTTTATATTTCCCTTTAGCAATAAAGGTATAAACTCCAACATTCCCCTCTTCCCCATTAGGATATTTTCCATCCCAGCTTTCATCAACTGATTTACTATCAAAGGCTTTGTTTCCCCAACGATCGTAAATTTTCATTTCAAATTCAATAATTCCTGCTCCATAAACGGCAAGAACATCATTATTTCCATCTCCGTTAGGCGAAAAAATATTCGGAACAAAGATATGGTTATTATAACAATCTTCATTAGATGCTTGAACAATAAATTGCATTGATTTCTCACAATTTTCTTGATCACTAACAATTACAGAATAGTTGCCTGGAATAAGATTTGTAATGGAATCAACGGTATTCCCGTTATTCCAGAGGATAGTATAGGGTGGATTTCCGCCTTGGATTTGAAGATAAATAGCACCATCATTTGCTCCGATACAACTTTCATTTATAATGGAATCAGACAGAATGGGAGATTCGTTCACGAGAATATTGATAGTATCAGCATCACCACATTGTCCGCTAATGCTGTAAATTATTTGGTGATTTCCTTGCGTTGCGACTGCAGGATCAAAAAGACCGATGGAAGAAACTCCATTTCCTGTCCATATTCCTCCAGTATCTGTAGCTGTAAGAATAATGGGCGTTTCGTTATCACAAAAAGGTCCTGCGGGAGTAATTGTAGCATCAGCATTGGGCAATACTGTTACTATTACATCATCAAAAGCTGAACAGCTTCCATTAGATGCGGTAACGGTATAAGTTGTTGTTGTATTTGGCGAAACACTGATAGATGCTGTACTTTCTCCTGTACTCCAACTAATACTTCCACTAGTTGTTGCTGTTAATATTGCACTATCTCCCAGACAAATTGTTTGATCAAGACCTGCAGAAATGCTAGGAACAGCTATAACTGTTACTGTAACATCGTCAGTATCTGTACAACTCCCTTGAGAGACAGTAACGGTATAAGTTGTTGTTGTGGTAGGATTTACCAGATTTGAAGCAGTAGATGTTCCATTAGACCAAGAATAAACGGCTCCTCCTGTAGCAATAAGAGCAATAGTATCTCCTGCACAAATGCTGGTATCATTTCCTGCAAAAGCAACGGGATTACTCACCACATCAACAAAAATGGAGTCAATATTAGAACAACTTGCATCGCTTCCTGTTACGTAATAAGTAGTAGATACAGCAGGAATAAAAGAAATCCCATCGTTTACTCCATGACTCCAGCTATACGAAGTAGCTGTACCACTGCCACTTAATGTAAGATTATCTCCTATACAAACAATTGTATCACTTGCATTAGCAATAACAGTTGGTAAAGGATTTACTGTGATATAAATACTGTCTTCATTATTACAAAATCCATCGGTTCCAGAAATATGATACATTTGTGAACCAGTAGGTACAAAAGGAATTCCGTCACTAACACCGCTATCCCAATTATAAGAAGAAGCTGTTCCTGTACCCCAAAGTGTTAGCGTATCTCCATCACATAAATTTGTAGCACTTGCATTTGCAATAACATTTGGTAGTGTTCTGAGTGTAACTTCAACACTATCAATTGCAGTGCATGGTCCAATACTAACACTAACTGTATATATTGTTGATACAGAAGGACTAACGTCAATAGAAGATGTAGTTTGTCCATTACTCCATAAAATAGATCCACTACCAACAACACTTATGGTACAAGTATCTCCGGGACAAATTTCCTGATTAGGACTAGTGCTTGCAGTAACATCAATTACTTCCACAATAATTTTTTCCCTGTATGTTCCGGGGCAAGTTCCTGCATAAAAAGCAGTACCTGAAACAATAGAAGAAGCTAGTAAAGAATAGCTTAATCCTGTATGCAAAAGATTTCCACCAATTTCAGCATCATACCAATTAACGCTTGTTCCGGCAGGCAATGTTCCATTAATTATTGCGATTAAATGCGCTGAATCAGAAGAACATACCTGAATAGTATCGTCTAAACTAAGAAGAAAATTATCTATTGTTGCATTTGCGATACCGTTTCCACCAGAAGTAGCTCCATTTGGAGGAAATTCGGTTAATGCTCCAGAATTAGTAACGCCATATTGACCTCCGTCAGCAGTCGTAGTAATAGCATTTGAAGCAGCAATATATCCTCCACCGCCACCACCGCCAGGTCCTTCAGCGACTTTATCAGCAGAAAATGCTCCTATTTGCAAATATTGATCTCCACCATCACCACCATTAGCAGTTGCTGAAATGCCAGTAATAGCACCTATTGCATTAATTACTATGGCTCCACCGCCACCGCCACCGCCGGCACCATCAATTCCTGTTCTCTCTCCCCATCCGGGTGAAGAACCTGTAGCATTTCCACCTATTTCTCCATTTGCATTTAAAGTCCCACTTCCTGATATATTTCCATATACCATAATAGTAATCAAACCACCACCATTTCCTCCATCACCACCATCATAATCATTTTGATCGCCAGCACCTCCGCCACCACCAAAAAATAATCTTCCTGTTGTATAATCAAGTGGTCTTCCTCCAAATCCACCATAGGGAAATCTATTCTGACCACCCCAACTTAAATCTCCTGGGGGAACCGTTAATGCATTCATGTTTTCACCAGAATAAGAATATCCTCCCTTTCCTCCTCCTGAAGACGTAGAAGTGGCCAATCCTGGAAGTTCTAGATTCCATGCATTCGCCCAATTCGGAACATCTAAGGATGGAACTCCATAACCAGTCCATAATGAGGTATCTCCTGCATTAGAACCACCTCCACCTCCACAATTTGTAGCATTACCTCCGCCACCACCGTTGGCAATAGCTCCTCTACAATAAAAACCACTTTTTGTAATATTATATTCAGCTCTAAACCCATAAATGCTTTCTCCTTTTTCTGCTCCATCATCTGTTGATGGTGAACCATATTGTGGAATGTTCCAATCAAAACTTTCAAGCAAAGCCGCTCCACCTCGAAATCCTTTTGCACTAACATCAATGCTTCCATTTATAAAAGCATCATTTAATACTTCAACAGCAACGATTCCTCCTGTTTGACCGTTCCATTCTTCGCAAGTAATAGAAGCAGAAGCATTAACTGTCAGACTATTATATCGTGGAACTCGAACAATAACAACTTCTGTTGTATCCCCATCTGTAATATAGTCATTAACTAAATCACAGTTTAACTCTATTGTTGTTGCATTAGGCACAGAACGAACTTGTGCATATTCATTCAATCCACAACTTTGATAATCTAGAATTCTGCCATAAGTTTCGTCCATTGGTCGTGCATGTTGCCATACATCATTCTCTTTCCATCCCTTAACTTTAACTCCTTGAACCTGAATAATAAA
Organism: uncultured Prolixibacteraceae bacterium; assembly: GCA_964550505.1. Taxonomy (GTDB): domain Bacteria; phylum Bacteroidota; class Bacteroidia; order Bacteroidales; family CAZJZP01; genus CAZJZP01. Next base: position 11,137 of record CAZJZP010000001.1, read on the forward strand.
AATCAAATCACCTGCAGCTAATGATGAAGTAAATCGTGCGTTAGTATTCAAGTTACTGGAGGCAACATTAATTGTTGTTGAACCACTAGTTGCATTTGCAGTTAAATACGTGTATTCATTAACAATAGTATTTGCTGAACTAATTACTCTATTACCATCTTTTCCTCGTTGAGCAAAGGAAAAAATGCTTAATAAACATAATAGTAGAATAAAAATTGTCTGTTTTTTCATTGTAATGGCTTTATATAAAAAGACGTTAAAAAATGAATATGGTTGCTTAATTAATTGTAAAATTCATATTCATACTCCAAAGTGTATTTTGAGCTTAATCCTCTATGAACATCATCTATTATTACAGCTGCTTTAATTACCTTGTTATTATTATCAAAAACACGTTCAATTTGCGTTAAAATCTGATTATTATCATCTGTCTCCAATTGCAAAACAGCGTTATTTCTATCATCATACTCAATGCTTGTTTTTGTTTGCAAGCCTTCATTATTTTCTGAAATTTCTAGAATTTCTCCGCTTTCATCATAAGTAAATTCCCTTTTGTTTAAGAGAATCCCGTTCACACTTTGTTGCATAGCCGTTCGTTTCCCTTTTGCATCATAGCTGTATTCTTCCACTAGATTCTCCAAGTCTTCCATTCTTTCTAAGCGAATAATATTCCCATTTTCATCTTCTGTTTGTCGAATAGTATAAACTAGTTCATCCTCTTGAAAATACTTTGTTATTTTTTTATTTCCTTGTTTTTCATAGCTATAATATTCTTCAATTTCACCCTCACTAATTAACTCTTTTCTAACTAATTCCTGATTTTCATAGTAATACTGCATTTTATTACTCCCCCCTTCTTCAAAAAAGATGTTTTCAGCAATAATTTTGCCTGTCTCATCATATACTATTTCCTTTCTTTCTACAATTTCATCATCTGTCAAATAGCACATCTCTTCTATTAGTTTGGAATCATTATTATACTTCCGTTCCATTTTTTCCTGAATATCTCCATTCATGGTATAAGAAGCTTCCAAAACAAGATTGCCTTGCTCATCATATTTTTCGAGTTGATAAAGATATTTTTTTTCTGTTAAACCCTCATCATTAATACTTTCTACTATATAATCTGTTTTGTAAATCCTTATGCTTTTTGTTTTTTTTTCGCTAGATGTCATTTTTTTACTTTTAATTATATTTTGTTGAATCACTGCAATATTACAGATTTATCTCTGTATAATAAAACGCTAATTGAATAAAATTTTAAGCTTTTTCTTAAGCAAGCTGATAAAATAAAGTTTATACAAAAAAAGCCCGAAAAATACGGGCTTTTAAATTTATATTCCTTGCTTCTTAATTTTCTTCTTCTACTTCAACTTCCTTAGAACTAGCTTGGTATTTATAATTTCCTAACTCTTTACAATCAGACATTTGTATTCTAACAGCATAACCGCTGACTTTAGATTTTCCATATTGTATAAAGCTAATTGCTGAATTTAGAAAATCCTTTTCTTTATTAGCATCTAAGAGTACTAAATGTCCCATAATAATATATCCAGCCATTTCCACTAATCTTCTAGCATGAAAATCTAAAAACTCATTATTTTCCGTTTCCACTACTTTATTTTTAGCTTTCTCAAAATCTTGCTGCATCAGCTTTAATTCTTTTCGGAGATATTCCAAAGAAGGATCTAGTTTTTCTTCGTTATACTCTTCCATTTTTTTAAGGTAAGCATTGTTGGTAACACCTTTGATAGCCGCAACTACTTGAAGTTGAGATGTTCCCTCGTAAATATTAGTAATTCTGGCATCTCTGGATAATCTTTCAATGGGAAAATCTTTCATATAGCCTGTCCCACCATGAATTTGAAGAGAATCATAAGCAACTTCATTAGCAAATTCACTAGACATTAGTTTTAATAATGGAGTATAAACATCAGCCAATCGTTGATAATATTTCATCTCATTTTTCTCCTCTTTTTCAAGATTACGTTCATGACTGATATGAGAATATGCTTTGTACATATCTACAAAGCGAGATGTTTCATACAAAAGACTTCTTGCAGCATCCGTTTTAGCACGCATAACGCGAAGCATTTCATAAACAGCAGGAAATTCAATAATGGTTTTTCCAAACTGTTTTCTTTCATTAGCATACTTATATCCTTCTCTGTATGCTGCTTCGGCAATCCCAACGGACTGTGCTCCTACTCCTAATCGAGCAGAATTCATCAAAGACATCACATATTTTATAAGTCCAAGCTTTCTATCTCCAACTAATTCAGCGGGTGCATCTTTAAAAACCAATTCACAGGTTGGAGAACCTTTAATCCCTAATTTATTCTCGATACGACGTACTTGCATAGCATTAGAAGACCTATCGTAAACAAATAAAGACAAACCACGACCATCAGTTGTTCCTTCTTCTGAACGTGCTAAAACCAATGAAATATCAGCATCTCCATTAGTTATGAAACGCTTTACCCCATTTAATTTCCATGTTTGAGCTTTTTCGTCATAATGTGCTTTAAGCATTACAGCTTGCAAATCAGAACCAGCGTCTGGTTCTGTTAAATCCATTGCTGCAGTTGCACCTTTATTAAAACGAGGTAAATATTTATCTTTTAATTCTTCCGAAGCAAATTCATGTATTGTCTCAGCACAATCCTGCAATCCCCAAATATTTGTAAAACCACTATCACCACGGGAAACTAATTCAGCTGACATTACATAAGGAACAATAGGAAAGTTTAATCCATTGTATTTTCTTGGCAAAGACATTCCTACAAGTCCTGCTTTGGTTAATGTATCGTGGTTTTCTTGTGTTCCAGGATGATAAATTACACGATTATTTTCTAATTTCGGTCCATCAACATCAACAGCTTCGGCATTTGGAGACAATGTTTCCGCACAGATTTCTCCAATAATCTCCATCACCTTATCATAGCTGTCCATTGCATCTTCAAAATCTTTAGGAGCATAATCATATTTATCTTTGTCAGCATAATTCATTTCTTTAAGCTGAACTATTTTCTTCATCAAAGGATGAGATAAATGGAATTTTAATGCTTTGGTATCTGTATAAAAATTTTCTGCCATCTTTTCTAATTATTTGGTATTCTTACGATAATACTTAATCATTTTAGGTAATACATCAACAACATCTCCGTGGATATAATAATCAGCAATCTGATTTAATGGAGCTTTAGGGTCGGTGTTGATAGAAATAATTTTTGCGGATTCTTCCATTCCGGCTTTATGTTGAATTTGACCAGAAATACCGCAAGCAATATACAATTTTGGTCGGACAGTTATCCCTGTTTGACCAACTTGTCGTTCATGTTCAGCATATCCTGCATCAACAGCGGCACGAGTAGCTCCAACTTCGCCACCAATTACTTCAGCCAAATCATGTAAAAGCTTGAAGTTTTCCTTAGAACCTACTCCATATCCACCAGAAATGATAATATGTGCATTCTTGATGTTAATTTTCTGCTTTTCTATGTGTCGTTCGATGATTTCGATAACAAAATCTTCATCTTTCACATAATCCGCTATATTTAATTTATTAAGCTGAATTTCTTGTTTGCCCTTGTAATATTCTTTTTTCATCACCCCTTCACGAACTGTAGCCATTTGCGGACGTGTATCAGGATTGATAATGGTTGCTACAATATTACCACCAAAGGCAGGACGAATCTGATAAAGCAAATCTTTGTATGTTTTATTTTGCTTTTTGTCTTCGTGTTCGCCAATTACAAGTTGTGTACAATCGGCTGTTAACCCACACTTAAGTGTTGATGCAACGTAAGGTGCTAAATCACGCCCTACTGTTGTTGCTCCAACCAAAACTATTTGTGGTTCTTCTTGCTGAATTAATTTAGTAAGAATTTCAGCGTGTGGGAAGGTTTGATAGGGAAATAAACGCTTATCATCTGCTAAATGAGCTTTATTTATCCCAAATTTTTGCAGTTCTTCCGTTAATGCTTCAATATTATTGCCGATTAGTACAGCTTCCACATCTACCTTCAATTCATCAGCTAATGAACGAGCTTTAGTACACAGTTCAAGGCTAACATCAGCTATTTGTTGATCTTCTGTAATCTCACAATAAACAAATATATTATTCATTTTATTTCTTTTTATTCAGTTAAAAATTATCCAATTACATGTGAATCAATTAATTCCTTCATTAAGGCATCAATATCATTATCAGAGTCTTCGATTTGTTTGGCCTCTTTTGATTGAAAAACAACATTTTCAATCTTTTTCACTTTAGTTGGCGAACCCGAAAGTCCCAAATAAGTGGTATCGGCATCAACATCGTCCACATTCCATTCAGTTATATGTAAATATGGACATTTGTCGAAGAGTTCTGTGTAATCTCTGTTTTCCTCTTGTAATTCGGATATTGTTCGCGCATGCTTATATTTCATTGTATATTTAGCGTTTCGAGAACGACAAGGAGGAGCTGAATTATGAACGGTAATCAATAATGGCGTTTTACAGGCAACAGTTTCTACACCTCGCTCTAGTCGTCTTTTGACTACAAGACGCTTTTTATCAATCGTAACTTCTTCGGCATAAGTGATTTGAGGAATACCCAGTTTTTGTGCAACTTGTGGTCCAACTTGCGCTGTATCGCCATCAATTGCTTGACGACCACAAATTACCAAATCATAATCTCCTATTTTCTTGATAGCACAAGCTAATGCATAGGAAGTAGC
>CAZJZP010000001.1:15960-35100 GCA_964550505.1 uncultured Prolixibacteraceae bacterium
TCTTCCTTCATTGCATCTTTACCAACATTTCTAGTGTCAGGAACTTGTTTTGCTAAAACAATAATTTTTAAACCCATATGTATATTATTATATTTAACGGCGACAAAAATACTAAGATAGTTCTTAAGTTTTTTGTTAAAAAAGTATAAATACCGCCAAAACTTTGTAATTAAAGCTTTTGTAAATGAACAATTAACAGCTTACATCTGCATACCACCACAAACATTTATTACTTGTCCAGTAATGTAAGATGCGTAATCAGAAGCCAAGAAAACAGCTGTTTTCGCAACATCTTCAGGACTTCCTCCTCGTTTAAGTGGAATTTCTTTAGCCCAAGCAGCTTTTACATCTTCTGGCAATACTGCTGTCATTTCTGTTTCAATAAATCCAGGTGCAATGGCATTACATCGGATATTACGAACTCCAAATTCTTTGGCAGCTGATTTTGTGAAACCAATAATACCTGCTTTTGATGAAGAGTAATTAATTTGATTGGCATTCCCTGATACCCCAACTACTGAACTCATATTAATTATACTACCATTGGCTTGTTTCCACATAATAGGTTGGATAGCTTTTGTGAAATTGAATATCGACTTTAAATTAACTGTTATAACAGCATCCCACTGTTCTTCTGACATTCTTTTCAAGGCTCCATCTTTGGTAATTCCAGCATTATTAACAAGAATATCTATTCTTCCAAAATCATTAGCTATTTCTGCAACAACTTCTTGGGTTTCTTGAAAATTTGCAGCATTTGAAGCATATCCTTTTGCTTTTACCCCTGTCGCAGCTATCTCTGCAACGGTATTTTTCATTGTTTCATCATCATATAAATCTGTAAAAGCAATATCACATCCTTCTTTGGCAAATTGTAAAGCTATTGCTTTCCCGATGCCTCGCGAAGCACCTGTAATAAGAGCGGTTTTGTTTTTTAATAAATCCATACTTTTGTTTTTTTATTAAAAAAATAGAATAAGCCACAAAGATATAAAAAAAGATTTATACTCTTTGTAAAGAAATGCTAAAGAGAGAATCTCAGATAATTAGTTTTCTTCTTTCTTCGCTTGTTTCTCTTTTAATATAGTCTCTTGCACCCCTGAAGGGATTTTAGTATATTGATGAAATTCCATAGAATAATTGGCTCTACCACTGGATAAATTTCGCAAAGCAGTTGCATAACCAAACATTTCCATTAAAGGAACAAAGGCATTGATTTTTTGAGCGCCTTTTCTAAATCGTCGCATAGATTCCACTTTTCCTCTGCGTTTGTTCAAATCGCCTACAACATTACCAATAAAATCATCTGGCGTGTTAATTTCCACTTTCATCAAAGGTTCTAACAAAACTGGTTTTGCCTTTACAAAAGCTTGCTTAAAAGCCATTGCTCCACATATTAGAAATGCCATATCAGATGAATCAACTGCATGAAAACTACCATCAAGCAACACAACTTTTACATCAACTATTGGGAAATCTGCTAAAACTCCCTTTTCAATAGTTTTCATAATTCCTTTATTAACCGATGGGATATATTCAGAAGGAATTACGCCACCTTTAATTACGTCAGTATATTCGTAACCTTTCCCTTGGTTTGGTTCTAAGCGTAATACAGTATGCGCATATTGACCTTTTCCTCCAGTTTGCTTTTGATGCTTATAATTAATCTCAGCAGCTTCGGTTATTGTTTCTCTCAATGAAACGGCAGGCTCACCAACTTCTACATCTACTTTAAATTCATCTTTAATCCTATCCACAACAATTTCTAAGTGTAATTCTCCCATTCCAGAAATAATTGTTTCTTCCGTTTCGTTATCATAATGCGCGTTAAACGAAGGATCTTCATTGCTTAATTTTGCTAAAGCTTCTCCTAGCTTATCTAAGTCCTTACGCATCTTGGGATTAATTTTCATTTCAATTACAGAAGGTGGAACATGGATGTTTTCCAATAATATTCTACCATCTTCGGCACATAAAGTATCTCCAGTTTTAGTGGATTTCATTCCCACAAGCGCAACAATTTCCCCTGCTCCCGCTTCTTTTATCTCTTCTCTCTCTTTTGCTTTTATTCTGAAAATTCTTCCTACACGTTCATGTTTCCCTTTAGTAGCATTAAAAATTGGCATCCCACTTTCTAATTTTCCCGAAAAAATGCGGATAAATGTTTGTTGTCCAACATAGGGATCATTAATCAGTTTAAATGCTAATGCTGAAAATTTTTCGTTAATGGATGGCGCACGACTAAGACTTTTTTCTTCGTTATCAACATCACTACCGATAATTGCACCAACATCTATTGGTGATGGTAAATAATCTACTACGGCATCCAATAACAATTGAATTCCTTTATTTTTATATGCGGCTCCACAAAAAACTGGAGTAATTAATAATTTCAAACTTGCATCTCTAGCCGCTTTTTTTAGTAATTCTGATGGGATTTCTTGCTCATCAAGGAATAATTCCGCTATTTCATCATTAAAATCAGCAAGTTTTTCAATTAGAAAGTTTCTAGCTTCTTTTACTTTTTCGAGATATTCGCTAGGAATTTCAATTTCTCCTCTTTGATGATCGGTATATTCATAAGCTCGTTGTTCAATCAAATCAATAGTACCTCGAAAATCTTCTTCAACACCCATGGGTATTTGAAATGCAACTGCTTTGGCATCTAAGTATTTGTTCATTTGCTCGAGAGTTGCATTAAAATCAGCACCCGTTCTGTCCATTTTATTGATGAAAGCAATTCTAGGCACTCTATATCTATCTGCTTGATTCCAAACCGTTTCACTTTGTGGCTCTACTCCACCAACTGCACAAAAAACAGCTATCATTCCGTCAATAACTCTTAGCGAACGTTCTACTTCAATAGTGAAGTCAACGTGTCCCGGAGTGTCGATAAGATTAATTTGGGTGTTGTTCCACGTTGCAGTAACAGCAGCCGAAGCAATGGTAATTCCACGCTCCTGTTCTTGTTTCATAAAATCCATTGTAGCCATACCATCATGGGTTTCACCAAGTTTCCTGTTTACTCCAGTAAAAAACAATATACGCTCTGTAACAGTTGTTTTACCTGCATCAATATGGGCTGCAATGCCAATATTTCTTAAATTGTTAATTGTCATACTCTATTCTTATTATTATTCTATTTTATTAGTATTAATTAATTGCAAAACAATGATTTGCAATTTCTGATTACAAAAAGTCTGCAAAGGTAAACAGTTTTTCTTATCACAAAAGGCTTTTGTGTTATTTTTCTCTTAATAATTCTTATCCATTCTTCGTTAATTGTTTCAGAAAAAATTTGCCGTGAACTAGCTCCTCATTTTTCAAATAATAAAAAGGCTTTTATCTCGTTTCCAAACAGAGTTATATTAGATTTTTGAATATAATTCCGTAATTTTGCAAAAAATCTATACTATGTTTTATCGAAAGTCAATACTGATAGTTGTTTTTTCTATTCTAAGCCTAATAATTACGTTAACGGCTTGCAGAAAAGATGATCTTTTTAATGAAGATGCCAGTTTCAAATTAGATTTTTCCTTAGATACTGTTCATTTTGATACTGTTTTTACTACTATTGGTTCTGTTACCAAACAACTAAAGGTCTATAATAGAAGTGTTGAAGCTGTTAAAATCAGTCAGATATTTCTACCTACTTCCACTCAATCCAGTTTTCGGATTAATGTTGACGGGATTGCTGGAACAAGTTTTAATGATGTAATTATTGAAGCAGAAGACAGCTTATTTATTTTTGTCGAAGTAACCGTTGATCCTAACAATACTAATATTCCTATGGTTGTTACTGATTCTATTGTTTTTAAGCTAAATAGAACTACGCAATATGTCAATTTATTAGCTTATGGTAGAGATGCATATTTCCATGTCCCTACTCATCCTGCTACCGAATATTTACCAGCTTATTCATTAGCTTCCGGAACCTGGCCAAACGATAAACCACATGTTATTTATGGATATTTAGTTATTGATACAGATAGTGTTTTGGAAATTACTCAAGGAACGGAGGTCTATTTACACTATGGAGCAAATATTTGGGTGTATGACGGAGGAAGTTTAAAAGTGAATGGAACATTAAATAATGAGGTTATTATTAAAGGAGACCGATTAGACCAAGCATATAAAGATTTACCAGGACAGTGGGGACGAATTTGGCTTTCAGCAGGTAGTATTGATAATGAAATAAATTATGCCATTATTGAAAATGGAACTATTGGAATACATGCCGATACGCTTGGCAATTCTTCTAATCCAACTTTGCGATTGAAAAACACCATTATCAACAATATGTCAATTGCAGGAATATATGCTCAAGGTTCTTATATTGAAGCTGAAAATTGCTTAGTTTCCAATTGCGGTTATTATGGCATTGCCCTTACACTTGGTGGTAATTATGACTTTAGGCATATCACTATTGGAAATTTTTGGGAAAGCACCAGAGAAACTCCTTCCCTAGTCTTAAACAATTATTACGAAGCTGCAAACGGTTCTATGCAATATCGCGACTTAACAAATGCATATTTTGCTAATTGCATTATTTGGGGAGATAAAACAGAAGAAATTCTTTTTGATAATGATGCGAATGCCTTATTTAACTATCAATTTGACCATTGTTTGTTAAAAACAGAAAACCCCATCAGCAATCCCACATACTATGTAAATTGTATTAAAAATCAGAATCCAAAATTTGAAAATGATAGTCTGATGGATTTTCGTTTAAAAGTTTCCTCTCCTGCTATTAATATTGGCTCTGCAACAGCAAGTGCATCAATAAGCTTGGATTTAGCAGGAAATCCTCGCATTCAAGGTACCGCTCCCGATTTAGGCGCTTATGAATCAGCAAATTAATTTTCCATGAACATTCCACAGCCAACCACCGATATTATCTCCGCAATTAGTAGTGCTTCTGGCACCGCTGCCATTGCAATTGTTCGTTTGTCAGGAAAAGGCGCAGCAGAGAAATTAGACAAGATTTTTCGTGGTAAAAAGAAAGTAATAAATGCAAAGCATAAGGAGATAATTTTTGGTAAAATAATGGATGATAAGCAAGTTTTGGATGAAGTAGTCTTAAATGTTTATCATGCTCCAAATTCATACACCGGCGAGGATTTAATTGAAATCTTTTGCCACGGTTCGCTTTTTATCCAACAACGTATCTTGCAATTACTCTTTAGCGAAGGGATTCGTTTAGCTGAAGCAGGAGAATTTACTATGCGTGCTTTTCTTAACGGTAAAATGGATTTATCTCAAGCAGAAGCAGTGGCTGATATTATTCATGCAGACACAAAAAAGTCGCATCACCTTGCTATGCAACAAATGCGTGGTGGATACTCCGAGATTATTAAAAAACTACGCGAAGAATTGATTCAATTTCGTGCAATGCTGGAATTGGAACTTGATTTCGCAGAAGAAGACGTAGAATTTGCCGATAGGAATAATCTTAGAATACTGCTGGAGAAAATAAAAAAAATTATAGCAGACCTTATTGCCTCTTTTGCATTGGGAAATGTGTTAAAAAACGGCGTTGCAGTGGTTATTGCAGGTAAACCCAATGTTGGAAAATCAAGTTTGTTAAATACACTATTGAAAGAAGATAAGGCTATTGTTTCCTCCATTCCAGGAACAACAAGAGATGTGATTGAAGACAGCATCGTACTAGATGGAATTCGTTTTCGCTTTAGCGATACAGCCGGAATCCGAAAATCAAGCGATGAAATTGAACGCATGGGAATACACCGCAGTAAAGAAACAATGTCGAAAGCGCAAATTATTATTTTGATGTTTGACGAGTTTGATAGTCAAGAAATAAAAACAATCTTAGAGAAGACCAAAAAAAGCTATACGGATGCTTATATTATTCCTGTCCTTAACAAAATCGATCTTTTTGATGCAGAACCGGACATTAGCGAACTTCCCTCTCTTGTTTTACTTTCAGTAAAGAATAAAATTGGAATAGCAGAAATAATGGAACAAATCGTGCATTATGTAAAAGAAAAAGACATTCAAAGCGATTGTATTGTAAGCAATGAAAGACATCTACAATCCTTGGAATCTGCCATGCATCATCTTAATGAAATAGAGCAAGCAATGCAAAATAATGTTCCTTCCGATTTATACAGTATTGATTTAAAGCACGCCTTACATTATTTAGGTTCTATAACCGGCGAGGTAAGTGTAGATAATGTTTTGGAACATGTGTTTTCTCATTTTTGTATTGGGAAGTAATATATTTTGTGTTGAATCCTATTTTTATCTTATTATTAAAAGGTTTTTTTGAAAAATCTCTTAAAAATTAAAGAAAGTATGATACTTATACTAATCAATAAAGACAATAGTTTAGCAAAGCCACAAATTACGTATAGCCTTAAAGCTGTTGTTGTAGAATGACTATCTATGTATTCTATGTAATCTTTTATCCCAGACGAATAGTGTAAAAAAAGAAATACTACCAAAAAAAGCACAGCAATAATCAAAAACACTATGCTTGAAAAGATTTCCAACTGTTTTTTATTTTTCATTGCCAATACCCTATAAAAAAAAAGGCTGCCTCAATAGACAGCCTTGTAAATAATATCTTTTTTATTTAGATTATTCTATAATAATTGCTTTAGAAACGTTCACTTTTTGATTTCTAAGATTAAGCATATATACCCCTTTTGCTAGTTTACCAAGCTCAATAGTTTCTTTTTTGAAACTAGGGAATTTTTCTGTATAAATTTTTCTTCCAAATAAATCAAAAACGGATAAAACAATATTATCTTGTTCTTCTTCCAATTCTACCGTAAATAAACCATTAGAAGGATTAGGATAAAGATTAGCATTCATAACGTAATCTCTCATCCCTACAACAGTAGCCATTTTACAGCTATCAGACCAACAATTCCCAATCGTATCATAAGCTCTAAGATAATAAGTTCCTATAGTTGAAGCTGTGTATGTTGTATTACTATTAGCAACAGAAAAACCACAAGAAGTTCCTTGCCAATAATATACTACATTAGAATCTGGAGGTGTAGGAGGATTATACGTAAGAGAATTCCCATTAACAATTATAGAAGGCACAGTTGGTGGACTTGGAACTGTTACATCAAGAAAGCTACAATAACCCCATGTAGAACCAGATGAAGAATATAAACGTATGAAATGTGATCCTGAAGTTGTTACGGTATCATATAGTGTTGAATTATTAGTAAGAGTCCCACAAGAAGTCCCTTGCCAATAATAAACAGTACCTGATGGAGGTGCAGCAACCTCAAGCACAACTTGCCCACAAGTTTGTGAGGCAATAGTTGGTACAGGTGGAATTTGTGCAAAAGCAGTAATAATAGAAAATGATAAAACAAGGCTTAATAAAATTCTTTTCATGATAAATACTTATTAAAAATTAATACTTTATTTATATAATGACAAAATTAAATATAATTATTTAATTATAATCCTTTTTTTTTATTTTTTTTCACAATGTTTTTTTAACATCTGTGTAGCATCCTGTAAACCAAGCTGTTCTGCTTTTTTAAAATCAGGACAAGCCATGTCTAAGTCATTTAATTCCAAATAACAAGCTGCTCTATTCATATAAGCATAAGGATTATTGGGATTTAGCGATATAGCAATATTGTAGGCTTGTATTGCTTCGGTGAATTTCTTTTGCATTGCTAAGACATTTGCCTTATTCATATGCGGATCAGCATAATTATTATCCATTTCTATGGCCTTATCGAAGTTCTGTATCGCTTTTTTGAAATTTCCTAATCTAGCATATGAAATACCTTTGTTATTATATGCAAATTCTAAATCAGGATTAATTTCTAAAGCTTTATTCAAATCGTAAAGTGCGTCATGATACATCCCCAATTCATTTTTAAGTTTTCCTCTATCATTCCATGCAGCATCATTTAACGAATCTTTCTCCAAGACAATATTATAAGCTTTTAATCCTTCATGATAATTGTTTAATAAAAGATGGCATTTGGATAAATTAAACTGCGCTTTTATATCATTTGGATTTAATTGGAGACTCTTCTGGAAATCAGCAAGCGCTTTATTATAGTTATCTTGCAATATATAGGCAGCACCCCGGTTATTATAGACATAAGCAATATTAGGATTAATTTCAATTGCACGACTAAAATCAGCAATTGCTCTCTCTACTTCCTTTTTATTAAAATATGCTATCCCTCTATTGTTGTATGCAACAAATACGGTATTATTTTTTGAAATTAAATCGGAATAAAGTTTTTCATTATTCTCCCAGACTTTAATGTATTTAAAACTAACAATAGTATGTTGGATAAATAGACCGGAATAAATAAATAATAACAAAGGAAGCCAAAAATGCTTATGTGCTTTGATTTTCGATTCCATTAAATGAAGTATCCAAGAAACCAATAGTATAATTAAACCAACATAGGCAACAAAAGTATAACGATCAGCAACTACAACAATACCTTTGATACTTATAAAGTGTAAATACAAAGCAATGTTGACCAAGAAAAATAATAAGCCAAAAATCCATTCCCGTTTATTTTTGGATTTAGATTTATAAATCCAATATACAATAAGACTTCCCAATATAATCATTGCAAAAAAACTATAATAATACTCAGATGGAAGAAGTCCGGCTTCTTTAATTGGATAAGGATGAACAAAATATATTGGATGGGGATAAAGAAACATTTTTAGGTAATACAATAGAGCAAAAGATGCTAAAAAGAACTTATCCTGAAAGGCAAAAAAGCCCTGAGAGCTTAAAACATCCTGCATTTGTTTGAAATCCATATCATCCGTTACGGGTATAGGTGTTGAAGAAGAATACCTGAAAAAGTACAATAAAAAGAAAATTACAAAAGGAATTTTTTCAAGAAAAAGTCTCCAACTAAAACTTCTTTTTTTATAATAATCAATTAAAAATAAAATTAAAGGCAATGAGGCAGCTGCTACTTTAGCATGAAAGGCAAGAAAAAACAAGAGAAAGGATAGTATCAACCAAAGAATTGCATTTTTCTTATGATCTAAATATAATAAGTACGAAAAAAGTGATAAGAAAAACAAGAGAAAATACAGTACATCCTTTCTTTGTGAAATCCAGACGACAGATTCTATATGTGTGGCTAGAACAGCAAACAATGCAACTACTAACAAGGCAAAATCGTTCCGCTTAAACATTTTCTTAATAAAAAGAAACAAGGCGACAATGCCCAATAAATAGAGTATTAGGTTGTGCAAGTGATAGACTCTTGGATTATATTCGCCAATAGCATAATCTACAGCTAATGAAAGAATAGTAAGTCGTGTCCCCTTTGTTTTATTTGGAGAAAATAAAATTTTTATAATACCATCTGAAGAAATATCCTGGATTTTTTTATTCTCCAACACATATAAATCATCATCTAGATTGATAAAATCATAATCCTTGACAGGCAAATAAATGATAGCTGTTATTATTAAAATACAAGCGAGAATTATATAACTAATTTTTTTCTTTTTGGCTAAGAAATCCATATTTTTATATCATTAATTAATTTGTGTTATCCAGAAAAAAAATACTACTTTTGAGCATAAATAAAATACAAAAATAGGTATAAATTCCAGAAATAAACAAAAATGCAAAAAGAAGAAATTGAAAAAATTATAAACACTCCATTTTTCTTTATTATTGGTCGCCCTCGTTCTGGCACTACTCTTTTACGGACAATGTTTGATGCGCATCCCAATGTGTGCATACCGCTTGAAAATAGTAATTTAATTTATTTGCAAAAAAAATATTATCCTAATACTAAATGGTCTAGACATAAAATTGATGCTTTTATAAACGATTTTTTCACTGACTATATTAAAAGCCAATGGCGAATAAACAAGCAAGATTTAGAAACAGATTTATCTGTTTTTGAAAACACTGAAACTTGCTTTGAAAACATCATTAAAGTTAGTTATAGTCATTATCTATCAGCCTTTAATAAGGAAGGTATTAAATTAATTGGAGACAAGTCTCCAATTAATTCATTATATATGCTTAAGCTTTACAAAAAGGCCTTTAACAATGCAAAGTTTATTTTTTTAACAAGAGATCCGAGAGATAATATTATTTCCATTATTAGAAAGAGAAAATACTACGGAACCAAAGCCATACTAGCAAATTATTGGGAAAAAAGTGTCAAACAATACCTAAGCTTAAAGAAAATCGCTCCCGACAAAATTATACATATAAAATACGAAAAGCTGTTACTTCAAACGGAGGATGAGCTTAAGAGATTATGCGAATTTCTTTCTATACCATATAGTAAAAGCATGCTGGAATTTCATACCAAAACGCAAGCTTATTCAACCAATTATATTCAAAAATGGGAAAGTACTTTATTTAAACCTATTAATAAATCACACATCAATCTATGGAAAAAACAGATGAAAAAGGCAGATGTCAAAAAAATTGAATACCATTGTGGCAGAACGCTGAACTTTTTTCAATACGAGAAAATTAACACTTCTTTTTCAATTGTTTATCACATACTTCGAATCCCTGCTTTTCTTGGAATTGCTTATCAAAATCTATCCAGACATATTTTTGACTCATTACCCGAAAAACTCAGAAAAAAAGTAGCGAAACGAAAGTTTATTCTAAGTAGAGAAATAAAAAAAATAGTTCAATCAAAGAATAAAAGTGAATAAACAAACACACATATTATTTATTTCACCAATTCACTGGGAAAATTATCCATACAGAGACAATACGCTAGCTGTTTTTTTGGCAGAACAAAATTATCAGATTAGCTATCTTAATCCTTTTAGGTATAAAGGATGGGAGAAAAGCAGACGACTTCAAGCATACAGAAAAAGAAAAAGGCATGATGGAATAAACATTATTGACCGAAATACTGATTTACCCAAATCATTCAAAAGTTTTTTGCTTGAATCTCTTGACAATTGTAAGCAAATTGAAGAACTGAAGCCAGATTTTATTTATTGCAGTGATCATATTATGTGTTGGCAAGCAGTAAAATTTGCTAAAAAGAAAAACATCCCTTTTCTTTTCGACGTAACAGATGATTGGTCGAAAGCCGACCCCTCCTTTTTGGGTAGTAGTTTTTGGAAACATATTAGCAGGAAACGCATTGTTAAATATGCCCATAGCATTACAACGGTTTCCCACAAACAGTACGAATACTTTCGCAAAAGACATAAAAAAGTACATTTAATTAGTAATGCAATACAGGATTCCTTTATTGATAAATGCAAGGAGATTATCCTTACGGAAAACAAGAAAAAAACAGTGAATTTTGTCGGCAGTATCAGAAATTGGTATGATTTTGACTTGATTTTCTCTGTATTTGAAGAAATTGGAGAAATTGAACTACATATTTATGGAGACGGACCAAGTTTTGCTCGAATTGAAAAAAAAGCAAAGGATTATGAAATGGTTTTTGTACACCAAAGCCTTGCTTACGATGAAGTTCCCAAGCTGATGAAAGAGAGTTGTTTTGGGATAATACCCTTAAAAAACAACAAACTAAATCAATCAACCATGCCCATAAAACTCCTAGAATATTGGGCAGCTTCTAAAGCAGTGATAGCTAGCCCTACTTATGAAATTCAAAAAACTGCAGCGAATAACATTATCTATGCAGAAACAAAAGAAGATTGGATTACGCAGATTAAAAAACTATTAGAAAATGATAAGAAAAAAGCATGCATAGGACAGCAAGCACAACATATTTTACTACAGCAACACACTTATAATAGAATAACTGATAAATTTATTCGTATTTTTGAGGAAAAATAAATGGAAGTGAAGAGCAGAAGTTTTTTACGTGATAGTATTGGTATTTTTAATACAAATATATTCCTTACATTGATAAATATTTCAATAGGAATACTTGTTGCTCGTAGTCTCGGAGTTTATAATACAGGTATTTATTATTCCTTATTAGTTATTCCCAATCTTATAGCTAAAGTGGGAACCTTAGGACTAGGTCCTTCCCTGATTTTTCACATAGGAAAAGCAAAGTTTCCTTTAGCAACAATCATTAAAAGTCTTTACTACATCCTTTTTATTTCTGCAATCCTTTCCATACTGGCATTGTTTGTTATTTATTATTATTTAGACAATCCTGAGTATAGCTATCTATACATTATAATTCTTGCTGTATTTTTGCCTTTACAATTTATCAGAATGATTAATAATCGTATTCTGCTGGCTACGAAGCAAATTAAAAAATCGAATTATTTACGTGCTATTCCTCGCACAATTAATTTAATCTGTTTGCTTTTTTTCTTTTTCATCAACCGACTAGGTATCTTGGAAGCCTTATTATCATTATTAGTTTCCTCCATAATAATTAATATCATTTATTTCTTTATTATTACGAAGTCTTTCGAACTGACGAAACATAAAATATCAAAAAAAAGCATACAATCATTAGTAAAATATGGAGCCTTATTTACCATAACAAGTCTTGTTATGAGGTTTAATTATGAATTTGATATTGTATTATTAGAGCGTTTAAGCAGTTTTAATGAAGTTGGCATCTATAAAATGGGTGTAAATTTCACACAATTATTACAACAAATACCCATGGCTATCACTCCTTTGCTTATGGTAAGAGCAGCGCATAGTAAAAATATCAATAAAAATCTTAATACTACCTTGAGTTTTTTTCGCATTAGTATTCTAATAAGTATTATTGCCGGATTATGCTTATTCTTTTTAGCCGAAATACTTATCCCCTTCTTTTATGGAGCAGATTTCCTTCCAAGTGCTAAGATTGTACATATTATATTGCCGGGAATATTATTCTTAATTGCGTTTTCTACCTTAAGCAGTCAAACAGCTGGATCGGGCAAACCGCTTTTTGCCTTTTATAGCTTTTTACCAGCATTAGTTATCAATATTGTGTTAAATATTATTTGGATTCCAAAATATGGAGGTGCTGGTGCTGCTTGGGCATCAAATATCAGCTATTTTACAGGATTAGGAGTTTTCCTTATAATTTTTGTCAGACATTACAATATCTCGTTTCTCTCTCTCTTTCGTTTTTCAATAAAGGATTTTTATGCTTTAACTTCCAAAGATAAATAAAGATTAACTAATGAAGTTTTTTAATTTATTATATTGACTTAACTCTATATCTTCATGGGAATATTTTTCAAAAATCTTTTCTAAGATTTCTTCTTCCTTATTTATTAATAAAATTTGTCTTATTTGAGCGCGTAAAAACCATTCTGCATTTGCATAATTCTTCACTAAGCATTTATATTTTTGACTAATATCTATTTTATTGATAATAATCCAATCAAGGATATGAGACACTTCATAATTATCCCAAATTGGATTTTGTAAAAGAGAAAAAGCCAATTTTCGTTTCTTGGTTTTTTTCGGAATCTGGCGAAGAATACGCGTTAAGGCTGTTCTATTTTTTATTAATTCTCTCTCCATAGATTTTATTGGATATGTAATATTTGCAAAGCTATTGTATGCTTTAAAGAGCGAATTATTTATCAATCTAGGTGTTTTTTGTTTATAGTAATATTCATTATACTGCATTCTATATGTTTTGAAAATCTCATCTAGGTCTGCCAAATGAAATGAAGAAGTTTTGCTTTTTGGAAAATAAAAAGCATCGTTTTTTCTAAAAAAAGAAATTCCTTTCTCTGTAATTGCATTATCCATCTTTGATAAAAACACATCTGCAAGCAAACGACTGTGCCATGGACCTTGTAATAAGCCAAAATCTTCAGCTGCTTTTTCATGTATTTTTTCATAGAAATCTATTATATCATTCAATTTATTATGATTATCTCTTGGAAAATAGTCTCTAAAAACAGAAATGCTTAACGAAGGATAAAAACTCTTAATATCTCTTACAATAAAGACTTTATCATCCTGCATATTTGAGCTATATACTTTGTCTGAGAATTTTATCAGCTCTAAGGGATTTGCTGTGTAGTTTTTATTCTCCTCACTTAGTGTCAAAGCTTTTATATCTAAGCAATATTTCAAAATCAAATATGACAAATAGATGTTATTTTGCAAGGAAATAGTAAATATTCTTCGATAAGCATGTTTAAATGGTTTTAAATTATGGTATAATGCAATATAATCTATTTTGTCCTTTTGGTTTATTGCTTCGTCAATCTCAACATCTCTCAGCTGTCTTTTTCTAAGAACGTAATTATCATATTCAAAAAACATCCGCACATTAGAATGTTTTTCATAATAATTAAAAAAAATATTCTTGATTAAATCTTTTAAAACTTGATCCGTCTTTCTATTAATGTTTGGCATTTAAAATATTTTTATGTTGGTCATAATGAAATATTTCATAAATCTTTTCATCATCAGTTTCTGTAATTTTTCCTAATAGATCTTTTTCATTTTCAATCAATAAGAATAATCGTATTTGAGCGCGTAAAAAACTATTCCCCGACTTATATTTCTCCATTAGAAAAAAGAAATCAAAATTTAAATGAATTTTTGAATACATTGCCCAATGAACAATATGATATAACTCAAAATCATCCCAAGTCTTAATTTCTAAAAGCTTCCTCGCAAGCTTATCTTTAGAAATATTGTCATCTATTTCCTGTTTTAAAATCCGTGCGATATCAAATCTTCTATTTTGTAAGTCTTTAATAGCTATTCTGATAGGGAAAATAGATTTCAAACTCTTGTTTTTCACTTTAAACAATTCAGATATAAAGGCTTGGAAAAATGTTTTTTTGGTGGTTTTTTGATATTCAGTATATTTCATGCCAAAAGCATCAAAAACGGTGTCTATTTTTTTAAGATTTTCTTGAATAAAATCATCTTTTACGAAAAAATAGGAATCTCCATCTCTAAAGAATTTTATTTTAGCTTTTTGCAAAGCCATATCAATGTTTATTAAAAACATATCAGCCAATATCCAGCTATGCCAAGTATTTTGTAATAAACCAAAATCAAGACCTGCCTTTTTATATAAACTATTATAATAGTTTTTTATATGAGAAAAAAGATCCAATTTATCCTCTGGAAAATAAGACGCATAATCTTTGATACTTAAACTTGGGTAGAAATCTTTAATATCTCGAACAATAAAATCTTCTGCATCTGAAATTTCTAATCCATATTCTCTTTTGTACAAAAAAAGGCTGTCGATAAAGCCTTCTTCTGCTAATATTTCTTTTATGCTTTTTTCTTCTTTAGGGTATTTTGTTTCAATATAGTACTGAAGAATTAAATACCCAAGATAATAATTATTTCTTAAAGAAATTGCATAAATATTTCGATATGCCTTGTAATTTGGTTTTATATGATAATAGTTTTCAACATAGTCAATTTTATCAGTATAAAGAATTGACTTTTGGACAAAATCGATGTCCATTAAATCATTATTAATTAAACAATTATCATGCTCGTAAAAAACTTGAAGATGAGGATAACGATGGAAAAACTCCTTGAAAATCTTGGGTAATATTCGCTTTATTTCCTCTTCATACTTCATAAACCAAAATTAGTTATAATTTTGTAATATCAAAAGAAATCTAATGCAAGCTAAGAAAAATACAGTTTTTATCAGTGCAAATGGGTGTAATCGAAGATTATTGGATGCTAGAAGATTAAGCGAGTATTTCAGGAAAAACGACTATCAAGTGCTGAACCATCCTAAGGATGCAAACTATATCTTCTTTTTTGCCAGCGCATTAAACAATGTACGTATTGAAGAATCCTGGGATATTATCGAACGATTAAAAAAATATGATGGAGAACTCATCGTCTTAGGTTGCCTGCAAGAAGCTGTTCCAAGTGAATTTAAACAAAGATGGAAAGGAAGGCATCTACGCATCAAAGAATTGCATAAAATAGACGATTTTTTTCCTGATTTCACTGAAAAATACAAAGATATCGCTTTCAGCAATATCCCATTTCCTTTTAAAGGAATGTACAATGGTGTTTATCCAAGAATCTGTTTTTCAAGAATATGGAATTACATAAAAAGTCCTCAACGTTTTATTGATAAATTCCAAAACATCATTCACAAAGAAAATCAAGAAAATTTTAACACTACTTTTATATGGCTCAGTCAAGGATGCCCCAATAAGTGTAGTTTTTGTGCAGAAAGAAAAACTGTTGGTGATTTGATAAGCAGAAGTACAGACAATATTGCTACTGAATATCAACAACTCATTGACAAAGGAATCCGCAATTTTGAACTTATCGGAGATGATGTCGGTTCCTACGGCATTGATATCGACACTGATTTACCTGCACTAATAAAAAGACTTTCAGAAATTGATGCAGGAAAAAATGTACATTGGGTTATCAAACATCTACATCCGAAATTCATTATCAAATACAAACACGATATTTTGTGGCTAGCCACTTCAGGGAAAGTCTCGGAAATCATTTGCAGTTTTCAAAGTGGGAGTAACCGCATTCTTGAATTAATGAACAGAAATCATACGATAGAAGAAATTATCGAAACCTTATTAATGTTCAGAAAGGAAATGCCGGAAATTAAACTGGCGACCAATATCATCGTCGGATTTCCTTCAGAAACAGAAGAAGAATTCCAAATGACATTAGATGTATTCAATACTATTCCCTTCGACAGGGTACATCTACTCCAGTATTTTGAAGCCGAAGGTTCTGATTCAAGCAAAATACAAGAGAAAATTGAGCCTAAAGTCATTCGCCAACGCATTAATAAAGCAAAGAAATTCTTCAGAAAAAAAGGAATTTACTGTCAAAGCAGAGATTAATATGAAAAAGATAGCCATACTACATGCTGCTAATACCTTTAATAATGGATCATTTATGCTCCTGATAAATGCTATTCAACTACTTAATACAAAGTATGAAAATGCACATTTTCTTATTGAATTTAACAGCACTGAAGATAAACACCGACTGGAAAAAGAGATTAATTCAGATATTCGGATTGAAGAACTTCCCCTAGCTATCTGCAAAACAACCAATGCTCATTTTTTCACTAAAGCAATTAATCTTTATAAAAAAATATACCGCCACGCCAAAAAAATGAAGAAAATGGGGATTGATGAGATAGTTATTCTCGGTGGAGATGATTTTAGCGAATATTATAAAGGAAAACATATTCGTTATGACTTACAAAGAATAAAAAATTACTCAAAACATCTTCCCGTTTTAATGCTTAGCCAAAGTGTTGGTCCATTTTCTGGAAGCAGAATAAAGCAAGCAAGAAAATGCCTAGCGGAAACAAAAATACTTTGTCGTGAAGAAATTTCTTACCAATATTGCTCTCAAGATTTAGGTCTAAAGGCTGCATTTCCCTCCAGTGATTTAGCTTTCTTAGATTTACCTTTGCAGAAATCCATAAAAGAAGAAAAAAAGCAAATTGCAATTATTCCTGGCGGTCATTATCAACTCTACACCAAGAATTATAACCAATATCTACTTCTTTGGGAAAAAATTATCAAATTTTTGTTAGAGCATAAAGAATTATCAGCATACAAACTCATTCTACTTCCTCACGTTACTCGACCCGAAGATGATAGAAAAATCATTCAAGCATTGGATAAAAGAATAAACAACGAACGATTAGCTGTTGTAATGGAAGAAAAATCTCCTTCGGAATTACGCCATATTATCGGAGAATCCTATTTTACTGTCAGTTCACGTATGCACGCTAGTATTTCTGCATTTAATCAGGGAAAAACAGCAATTGTATTTGCTCATAGTATCAAATATGAAGGAATTATCGGGAAAGATTTATCCTTAAACCAACTGCTAATCAAAAAAGAAGCTTGGGAAAAAAATAGCATTATTAATGATTTTTCATCAGCTTTAAGCTTTTTGTTGACTAATAAGACAGAAATAGAGAAAAAACTCAGTAAAAAACGCAATCAATTTCAAGAAAACATAAAACAACAAATGCAAATATTGAATTAAATGCGCTCAAACAATAAAATATCAAGGAGTTTAGCCATCACAACGCATATAGGATGTAAAAACCAATGTGCTTATTGTCCGCAACATACAATTATCAAAGCTTATTCAGCACATTCGTCAAAAACAAAAATGCAGTTAGAAGATTTCAAAAAATATCTTGCTACAGTTCCAACTTCAGTTCCACTGTCTTTTGCTGGTTTTTCTGAGCCTTGGCTAAATCCTGAGGCAACAGCTATGCTTTTGTATGCAAATGAAAAGGGATTTTCTATTAGGGTAAACACTACATTAGTCGGAATGCAAAAAGAAGATATTGCTCAGATTGAAAAAATCCCTTTTATAAAATTTGCAGTGCATCTACCTGATAATGCTGCACATACAAAAATAAAAGTTAACCAAGCCTATTTGGAAGTACTGGAAGCCTTGCTTACATCAAAAATCCAACATCAATTTTTTAAATACCATAAAGAAAAAAACGCCGATTTGGCGACAGAAATAAAAGCATTATTCAAAAAGCATAAGAAAAAAGCCCATTCTTTTGGTTTAAACAATAGAGCAGGATATACTGAAACTGAATACAAATATTATCTTCCTAACAAAGACAAAAAACTGAAAGCCTGCGAAGATTTTAATCATAATATTCTACTTCCAAATGGCGATGTGGTATTGTGCCATATGGATTGGGCAATGCAACATGTTTTAGGGAATCTAGGAAAAATTGCTTATAGCGAACTCTATACATCTGAGGAATTTCAGAAAATACAAAAAGCCCTATCCAATTCCCAAACTCCTCTCCTATGCCGTCAATGCGAAAAAGATATTGTCGTAAGAGGTCGTTTTGCTCAAAGCATGAAAAATATTAAAAATTCTATAAAGGGAAGAAAATTGTACTAATTCATTTCAATGCTTTTTTAATGAGTAAAAAAAACGCATCATAAAAGGAAATCGAAAGAAGATTTTCCTCAGGAAAAGCGGACTTAAAGCAATTATTCGCATGGGAAAAGTCTGTAAAAAAGCAAAAAGTCCTAAACGGCTAGCTTTCTTTTCATAATCAAACTGAAATGCGAGTTTTCCTGCAATAGCATTAGCCAATTTTATTTCTTTCTGACTCATTTCTTTCTTCCACTTATCAATTTTTGAAGTGTTTATTTCTTTATTTAAATTTTGATGAATTTCAGCCCTCACTCCTTCTCTTTGAATTTGTTGATGTTCCATTAATTCCTCCTTAA
>CAZJZP010000002.1:0-32077 GCA_964550505.1 uncultured Prolixibacteraceae bacterium
AACCATTCTTTTTCGTCAATTTCTTGTAATTGATGTTTCATCACTTCGGGCATTCTACTGATAAGAGTCAAATAGTCGGTTTCTGGCTTTTCGTTTAGCTCTTTTTCCAAGTCTTTAAATTCTGAATAATAACGCAAAGCGAGGTTTTTATTAAGACTATAGGTTGAATCATCGCCCATATTTTCAACAAGCATTGCAAGTTCAATTTTTCCCCTGATAAGTTCATTGGCAATTAGGCTTCGGATTTCCAGTTCTTTTTCTCTATAAACTCCAGGTATTTTACAATTTATGTCTAGCTGTTTGCTGTTAAGACTTCTGATTTGAAGAAAGATAATTTTATTCGCAACTTCAAATTGCATTTTTGCGAAGCCTGTCATTGATTGTAGCATGCTGTTTATTTTTATTTATACTTATGTTATTTATTATTTCCATATTCCATTAAAAAAGCTTTGATAAAAGCATCAATATCGCCATCCATCACAGCATTTACATTTCCTGTTTCGACTCCTGTACGGAGATCTTTAACCAATTTATAAGGATGCATTACATAATTTCGTATTTGAGAACCCCATTCGATTTTCTTTTTCCCAGCTTCTTCTTCTTCTTGTTTCTCTCGTTGCTTGCGCAATTCGAGTTCGTAAAGTTGTGATTTCAACATTTTCAAGGCTTTTTCTCTGTTTTTACCTTGCGAACGGGTTTCTTGGCATTCGATAACAATATTGCTGGGAGCATGTTTTAGTCGCACCGCCGATTCAATTTTATTCACACCCTGTCCTCCAGGACCGCTAGAACGAAAAGTATCCCAAGAAATATCTGCGGGATTAATATCTATTTCGATATGATCATCCACCAGCGGATAAGCATAAACAGAAGCAAAAGAGGTGTGTCTTTTGTGTGCTGCATCGAAAGGAGATATTCTAACCAAGCGATGAACGCCGCTTTCCCCTTTTAAATATCCATAGGCAAATTCACCTTCAAACTCTATGGAGCAGGATTTTATTCCGGCATGTTCGCCTTCTTGTCTTTCTAAAACACTAGTCTTAATATCGTTTTTTTCTGCCCAACGGAGATACATGCGCATCAACATTTCAGCCCAATCCTGGCTTTCTGTTCCACCTGCACCAGAGTTGATATTCAAGATAGCATTTAAACTGTCTTCTTCAGCGCCCAACATTTTAAGAAACTCTAAGTCTTCAATGGTTTTTTTTGCACTTTGATATGCTTTTTCCATTTCTTCTTCTTCGACTTCGCCTGCTTCAAAAAACTCAAATAAAACAGCTGAGTCGTCCACTTTTGTTTTTGCTTTATCGTATGCTTTAGTCCAGTTTTTTATGGCTTTTATTTCGCGAAGAAGGATTTCTGCTTCTTTGGGATTATCCCAGAAGTTTTCTTGTACGCTAATTCTTTCTTTTTCTGCTATTTCATTTCTTTTGCCGTCAATGTCAAAGATACCTCCTTAAAGCTTCTATGCTTTCCTTTAGTTCATCGAGTTGTTCTTTTGTCATTGTTTTCAGATTAAATTATCATTCGTGGCAAAGGTATAAAAAAAGCCCGTTTTATGGAGAAATCATTTTTGAAAGAATAGTTCTATATTTTCTTTGATAATATCATATTCATAACCACGACCTAATAAATAGCGAATGATTTTTTGTTTTTTTTCTATGGCGTTTTTCGCTTTAACTTCCTTAGATTTTTTAATAATAAGTTCTTGTAAAACGCTATGGTATTGTTCTTCATCTATCTCTTTAAGAGCAGTTTGAATACAAGGAGTAGAAATCCTCTTTTTTTTCAGTTCAGCAATAATTTTGTTTCTTCCCCAATGTTTAATCTTGAATTTCCCTCTGGCAAATGTTTTAGCATAACGTTCTTCATTAATAAAACCTTCACTGATTAAATCGGCGATAACTTCCAGACTTTCATCGTAACTCATTCCCCAGGAAATTATTTTTTGCAGCATCTCTGACTGACAACGTTCCTGATAAGCGCAGCTTTTTTGAGCTTTTGCTAATGCTTGAGAATGGGTATAGACTTTTTTCGCCATAAAAAGACGCTAAATTTTTATTTCATCATCTTCTTTGTTATAAAAATGATATTCAAGGAAGTGATGTGAGCTAAGAGCTTGAATTTTAATACGACGTTTAAACTTTTTATACCATTTCCAGCGTATGGAAAAAAGCCCTTTTGTCAAGAATGCATAAATATATGGATGTACTGTTAGTTTAATAAACTTTTCATTTTGTTCTTGAATCAAGTATCGAATATCGTTTTCAATTTCATCAACAAAGAGAATGCTGGCTTTAATTTCTCCACTTCCTCCGCAGGAAGGACATTTTTCAACGGTTTTAATATCTGTTTCTGGTCTTACTCTTTGTCGTGTAATCTGCACTAAACCAAACTTACTCGGCGGAAGAATACTATGCTTGGCATTATCCGCTTTCATTTCTTCCTTCATTTTTTCATAAAGGAGTCTGCGATTTTTCCCTTGTTGTAGATCAATAAAATCTACCACAATAATTCCGCCCATATCACGGAGTCGAAGTTGACGGGCAACTTCTTTAGCAAGATTTAGGTTTACTTGAAGGGCATTTTCTTCTTGATTTTTTGAAGAGTCCACTCCATGGTGTCCGCTATTAACATCGATAACGTGAAAGGCTTCTGTATGTTCAATAATTAAGTAAGTGCCATCGTCAAGCGATACTTTTTTCCCGAAAGAAGATTTTATTTGCTTTTCAATTCCGTAGTGTTCCATAATTGGCGTTTTGCCTTTATGAAGTTTAAGAATATCGGCTTGTTTAGGAGAAAATCGGGAAAGATATTCTTTTACATCAGCAAGCAAAGCTTGGTCGTTGACGACAATACTTGAAAATGACTCGTTAAGAAGATCGCGTAAAACAGCAAGCGAACGACCCAAGTCGCCAAATATTTTAGCAGGGGCTTTGCTTTGAGAAAGACGCTTGATAGTTGTTTCCCATTTATTAATCAAATCACGCATTTCATTATCCAGTTCAGCTACTTTTTTGTGTTCAGCAGCTGTACGTAATATTAAACCATAATTATTGGGTTTAATACTTTGCATGAGGCGTTTCAGTCGATTTCTGTTATCGAAATTTTTGATTTTTTGGGAAATGGAAATTTTGTTTGAAAAAGGCATTAGCACCATATATCTTCCAGGAATAGCAATTTCCGTAGAAATTTTTGGTCCTTTTGTAGAGATAGGTTCCTTTGCAATTTGGGCTAAAACAAACTGTCCGCCTTTGATTACTTGAGATATTTTCCCAGCCTTATCAATCTCTTTTTCCAAACGAAAGTCTTCCATCGGAATGGCCTTGTTCTTTCCTTGCAGATGATGTGTAACGTATTTATTAAGGCTTTTTACTTGTGGACCCATATCAAGATAGTGCAAAAAAGCATCTTTGCCATATCCAACATCCACAAAAGCAGCATTTAACCCATTAACTATTTTTCTGACCTTACCTAAGTAAATGTCGCCAACAGCATAGGTTTTGTTGTTTTTTTCTTTATGTAATTCGACTAACCTCTTATCTTCAAGAAGGGCTATTCTAACTTCTGATTCCGAAGAATCAATGATTAATTCTCTCTCCACTGTTTAAAATCTTTATTAATATGTTTATTTTTTAAACAAGTTTGAGCAATATAAGACAAGACAAAACAATTATAAACAACAAACTTTATTTACCCTCATACAGTAGTAATTGGCAAATAAAGTTTGTGTAATTCATTCAGCCAAGAGGAATTATTTCTTTTTATGTCTGTTTTTACGCAGTCTTTTCTTCCTCTTGTGCGTTGCCATCTTGTGTCGTTTTCTTTTTTTTCCGCTTGGCATAATAGTATTTTTTAAATGATACGTTTATTTAAGTTTCTTTTTAATATCTGATGCAAAGCTTTTAGCTGGTTTAAAAGCAGGGATTTTGTGAGCTGGAATAATTATAGTCGTATTTTTTGAAATATTTCTTCCTGTTTTTTGAGCTCTTTCTTTAATAATAAAGCTACCAAAACCTCTAAGATATACATTTTCTCCTTTAAGCATTGATGCTTTTACTGTGCTCATAAATGCTTCTACTGTAGCTTGAACAGCAACTTTTTCAATTCCCGTTTTGTTTGCAATTTCCGCAACTATTTCTGCTTTTGTCATAATTCTTTCAATTTTAATAATTAATAATTTTATTTCTAGGGCTGCAAATATAGAATAATTTTTATCGTTTTTAAAAATATTTTTATAATTATTTTGATTTTTTTTTATTATATTTAAGTGATAATGAGTAATAAATGCAAGTATTGTCTTGATCTTGTCTTATTATAATTGCACATAAAAGCTGCAAATTTTACTATGTTTTGATTTATTGTTCAGACGAATAATTATAAGACTTCTTTTCCATAATCTAAATATTATGTCTTATTTTTGAGCATTTTATGTATGTTTATGCGCAAGTTTTCATCAAAAATAATTAGTTGGTATTGGAAAAACAGACGTTTTCTTCCGTGGAAGGAGACAAAAGACCCTTATAAAATATGGGTTTCAGAAATAATTTTGCAGCAAACACGTGTAGAACAAGGTCGTTCTTATTATTTACGTTTTATTGAAAACTTTCCCTCTGTTGCCGTTTTAGCCAAAGCAAAAGAAGAAGAGGTATTGCATTTATGGCAAGGATTGGGTTATTATTCTAGGGCTAGAAATATGCATACAGCAGCAAAGCAGATAATTACAGATTTTAATGGCGTTTTTCCACGCAATTATCATGATATTCTTTCTTTAAAAGGAGTTGGCGAATATACTGCTAAAGCCATTGCTTCTTATTCTTATAATGATGCATATGCTGTTGTAGATGCTAATGTAAAACGAATAATTGCCCGAATTTATGGAATTGTAGAAGCAGTGGATACCCTCTCGACAAAAAAACAGATTACTTTGATTCTGGAAGGCTTGTTGGATAAAACCCAAGCAGCCGTTTTTAATCAGGCAATGATGGATTTTGGATCTTTAGTTTGTTTAGCCAAGAATCCGAAATGTGGTATTTGTGTTTTTTCAGCTGATTGCAAGGCTTATAAACAGCATACAACAGATTTAATTCCTGTTAGAAGGGCAAAAATCAAACAGAAAAAAAGGTATTTCCATTATATAATATGTGTGGATAAAAATAAGAATACATTAATACATAAGCGAATAAAAAAAGATATTTGGCAACATTTATACGAATTTCCTCTTTTTGAAGATAAGCAAATATTATCAAAGAGAGACATTGTTAAAAAAATAAACATGCCTGCGCGCAACTTAGCTCTGAGTGAAACAAAAAAACATATTCTCAGCCACCAAATTATTAATGCAAACTTTTATATATTGCAATGTGAAAATTGTGAAAATTTTTCGAAGAACCTTGACTATAATGGATTTAAGCTCGTAAAACTTGCAGAAATACGTCAATTTCCTTTCCCAAAATTAATTGAACAATATATTACTAATATATTATTCAATTAGTTTGTTTTTTGCTGATAATTAGATAAAAACTATTTGACTTACTAAGGATTATTGTTATATCTTTGTAGCAACAAATCGAATGTTTAATCAAAAATTTAGAATTATGGCTGGAGTAAATCGAGTTATTTTAGTAGGAAACTTAGGGAAAGACCCTGAAGTTAGAAGTTTGGAAAGTGGAACAAAAGTAGCATCGTTTCCATTGGCAACGAGTGAATCGTACACAAAAGACGGAGAACGTCAAACAATTACAGAATGGCACAACCTTGTTGTTTGGAGGGGTTTAGCAGAGGTAGTTGAAAAGTATCTTAAAAAAGGAAATCAAATTTATGTGGAAGGTAAATTGCGTACTCGTAACTGGACAGATAAAGAAGGGAACAAAAGATATACTACTGAAGTTATTGTAGATAACCTTACCATGTTAGGAGGAAAACGAGATAATGATAGTGCATATTCTCCCTCTGAGTCTAAAACAGAAGCTGCAGAAACTCAAGAAAACCCTTTTGTTGCTGACGAAACAGACGATCTTCCTTTCTAGCATTTAAAAAAATCTATTTAAAAAGAAGCACTTTGTGCTTCTTTTTTTTATTTTTGCACTTAAGTAAATCAATAATAACTATGTTGGAAGAAACCGGCGAATCCTTTTCGAGTCTTTTAATTTATCTTCAATCAAGTATTATTAAACCATTTTCATATAGTTTACCTATAGGTTTGCTTGTTTTATTGATATTAGTTATTTGTTCGGCTCTTATCTCTGGTTCAGAAGTAGCTTTTTTCTCTCTCAAGAAAACAGATATTGATGAAATGAGAAATGCAGAAAACAGAAAAGATAAATTGATTTTTTCTTTACTACAAAAGCCCAAAAAACTACTAGCAACTATCCTTATAGCAAACAACTTTATTAATATCGCAATAGTAATCCTTTCCACTTATTTAATTAGTAATACATTCTCCTTTGGAGACTATGAATTATTGGCTTTTTTCATTGAAGTTGTTGCTGTAACATCTTTGATTTTATTATTTGGAGAAATTATGCCAAAGGTTTATGCAACTGAAAAAGCAAAAAGCTTTGCTGCAAAAATGTCGCCAACTCTTTATTTTATCAATCGTTTGGCTAGCCCGTTAAGTTTACTTTTAGTTAGTAGCACCTCGTTTATTGATAAAAGAATAGAAAAAAAAGGCCATGAAATTTCTAAGGATGAATTGTCTGAAGCAATTGATATAACAACGCATAATAACTCTAAAAAAGAAGAAAAACAAATGCTCAAAGGCATAGTGCATTTGGGAAATACAGAAGTTAGTGAAATAATGAAATCAAGAGTTGATGTTACGGCAGTTGAACAGCATACCAGATTTCATGAGCTGTTAGCACTGTTCAAAGAAAGTGGATTTTCCCGTATTCCCGTTTATGAAAAGAGTTTTGATAATGTATCCGGACTTGTTTATATTAAAGATTTAATTCCTTATTTAGACAAAGCTGAAGACTTTGATTGGACAATTATTCTTCGCCCAGCATTCTTTGTTCCTGAGAACAAAAGAATTAATGATTTGCTAAGTGAATTTAAAAAGAAAAAAATCCACATGGCGATTGTGGTTGATGAATATGGCGGAACTTCTGGTATTGTTACAATGGAAGATATTTTAGAGGAAATAGTTGGCGACATTAATGATGAGTTTGATACCGAAGAGGACGAAAAAGAATACCAAAAAATCAATAACAACACCTATATTTTCGATGGTAGGACGAGTATTATTGACGTGTGTAGGATTATCAATCAAGAATATAGTTTTTTTGAAGAGATAAAAGGAGAAGCAGATTCTTTAGCTGGTTTATTACTGGAAATAAAAGGTAATTTCCCCGGTTTTCATGAAGAAATTAAGTATAAAAACTTTGTATTTAAAGTAATACAATTAAGTAAAAGAAGAATTAAAAAAATTAAACTTACCATAAACACACCAAAAAAAGATGACAAAAACAAAGATTAAGCTGCTCTGTTTTTTTATAATATCGGCTCTTTTTATTTATGCTTGCGGAAATAATGAGACTTATACGCCAAAACCAATTGGTCATTTCAGAATTGCACTTCCTGAAAAAGAATATCAGCGTTTTGACTCTTCTTCTTTTCCTTATGCATTTGAATATCCAGTATATGCAGACATAGTGTTTGAACAGTCACCAGGGGCAAAAAAATATTGGTTGAATATTAATTATCCTGATTATTTGGCTCAAATAAGTTTGACTTATCTCCCCGTTATGAATAATGTTGATACTTTATACAAATACACGGAAGATTCTTATAATTTTGTGAGTAAGCATATTCCAATGGCAAATGATATTGAACCAGATTTAATTAGGGATACACTAAATAATGTTTATGGTTTGAAATATAATATTGAAGGAAATGCAGCAGCTTCCCCTTTTCAGTTTTTTGTAACCGATAGTTGCCAGCATTTTATTCGCGCTTCTATGCATTTTTATGTTAGTCCGAATAATGATTCCTTATCACCAGTAATTGATTTTATCAAAGCTGACATGGATCACTTAATTAAAACGATTGAATGGAGGTAGTTTATTCCTTTTTTCGGTTGATTTCTGCTTGAATTTTAATGGATTCTTCATGGATTAATTGCAACAAAGAAAAAAGAAAGGACTTATCAATTCCCAAATTTTCTCCAATTTCAATTCTTTCTGATAAGATTTTTTTCCATCGTTCCATCTGCAAAATGCTGATATTATTTTCTGCTTTAATTTCGCCCATTCTCTTAATAATTTCCATTCTTTGGGCTAATTGTTGAAGCAAAAGTTTATCTGTTTCATCAATTTCAAGTCGTAATCTGTTTAATTGAGCCTGTAATTTTACATTTTTCTTTACTGGGATTTGAATATTCTTAAGCAATATTCGCAAATCATTGGGACTTATTTGTTGTCGTGCGTCGGTAAGTGCTTTTTCTGCTTCAATATGGCTTTCAATCATTAATCCATCCATTTCTAAATCCATTGCCCACTGTGCTATTTCTGATATTAATTCGCTTTTCCCACAAATATGACTTACATCGCAAATAATGGGTAGGGAAGGAATTCTGCGTTTCAATTCAATAGGAATTTGCCAAAGCGGATTGTTGCGGTAATTGCTTTTATTGTAGGTGTAAAAACCTCTGTGAATAGCTGCAACATCCGTAATTCCTGCCCTGTAAACCCTTTCAATGGCTCCTATCCACAAATCAATGTCGGGATTCATCGGATTTTTAAGCATTACTTTGGCTTCAACTCCTCTTAAAGCTTCACTAATATCGTTAATAGAAAAAGGATTAACAACAGTGCGAGAACCTATCCAAAAATTATTAATTCCATGTTTTAAGCAGATTTCCAAGTGGTTTGGGTTGGCAATTTCGGTGCAAACTGGCATGGAGAATGATGTTTGTATTTCAGAAAGCCAACGAACGGCTTCTTCTCCTTTTCCTTCAAAATTTGACATTCTAGTGCGCGGTTTCCACGCTCCGGCACGAAAAAAATCTACCGCTTTTATCTTTTTAATTGCAGAAGCTGTTGCTTGAAGCTGTTCCAGGCTTTCAGCACTACAAGGACCAGCAATAATAATTGGCTTTTTCTTTTTGGTTTCCCAGGTTGATTGTATTGCTATTTCTTTCATTTTTCTTATAAAATGCAAAAATAGTCAAATTATTCGGCTATTGCTTTGTAATGATGTTCAATGTCAAATGCTGCCATTCTTTCTGTTTTGTAATAATGTTTTTTGTAATAAGCGCTTTTCAGGCTGTCATAACGTATCCCACCATTTAATGCCGCATGAATAATGATTATGTCGTCTTCCAAAACTTCATACACAATTCCTACGTGAGTAACGCCGCTTCTGCTTTGTGTTCCAACAAAATACACTATGTCTCCCACTTGTATTAAACTGTCAGCTACTGTTCTGCCTGAATTTTCCATGTGTCTGGAACTATGCGAAATGCTGATGCCAATATGCGCAAACATAGTACTTACAAATCCGCTGCAATCAAAGCCAGAGCGACTTCTTCCAGCATAGCGATAAGGAACTCCTAAAAAACTATCTGCATAAAGCAACAACTCTTCTACAAGACTGTCCCGTTCTTTAATAAGTGCATCAAGGCTATCTTGGGGAATAAAAATGACTGTACCACAACTGTCAGAAACAATACTATCTTGTGTTTGCTGCGCAAAAACGAATGTTGATAATAACAGAAAAACACTGAATAATATTACAAAATGGCGCATTTTATTAAGTTTTCTATATCAAAAATACGGAAAGTTTTTCAATAAAAAGGAAAACTACAATAAAATTCCTGTTTATATTTCCATTTTTAAAAAAGAAAACCGTATTTTGACAGAAAAATGATAGCTATTTGAAAAAGCTTTTGCATTTTTGTTTTTTAATTATCTCAGATGATAGAATGTAAAAACATACAATTGACTTTTGATGCTGTTACAATAATAGATTCCTTAAGTTTTTTCATTAAAGAAAAACAAAAAGCTTGTGTTGTTGGTGAATCAGGGAAAGGAAAATCTTCAGTATTAAAAATCTTACAAGCTTATCTTCAGCCTTCAGCAGGTGAGGTATATATAAACAATGAAAAACTTACGGTAAAGAATATTGATGAAATTCGTAAAAATATTGTATGGATTCCTCAAAACTTCAATTTGCCGGTGGAAAAAGGAATTGATTTGTTGAAATTAATGCAATTGCAGCAAAATTTAAAGAAAGCAGAGGCAATTCTTCCTGAATTAGGTCTGGAAAAGCTGTATTTACATAAAAATTTTAATGAAATAAGTGGAGGACAAAAGCAGCGGGTTATAATAGCTATTTGCTTGAGTATTCCTTGTAAAATACTTTTAATGGATGAACCAACATCTTCATTGGATGAAACAGCTATTGATTTACTATTGAGAAAAATAAATAGTTTAGAAGATACAACGGTATTATCAGCATCTCATAATGCATCTTGGATCAATAAAACAGAAAAAATTATTGAATTATGAAGGAAATAACAGATATCAGCATTATTGATTTGGCAATCGGTTTTTCTGCCTTGTTGATACCTTTGTTTTTCTTCTGGTATTATCGCATAGGGATTATTAAGGAAACGCTTATCAGCGTTGCCCGAATGGTAATTCAATTATCTTTAGTTGCAGTATATTTAGAATGGATTTTCAAGCAAAATAATGCTTATCTAAATTCTCTTTGGGTGCTGATAATGATAGTGGTTTCCGTATTTACTATTATGAAACGCGTAAAATTACGCTGGAAAAGATTTCTAATCCCTTTGTTATCCGCCTCAATAATAGCGGTTTTAATTGTTGATAGTTTTTTTCTGGGTGTTGTAATACGACTAGAATATGTGTTTGACGCCAGGTATTTTGTTCCTATTACAGGAATGATTTTAGGAAATGCCTTAGGTCATACAGTTGTAGGATTAGATACTTACTTTAATGGATTAAAAGAAAAAGCTGATTTATATTATTTTTTATTAAGTAATACTGCAAATCGTAAATTAGCCATTCGTTCCTATATTGCTGAAGCAATAAAAAAAGGATTAAACCCCTTAATTGCAACAACTTCTGTAATGGGATTAATTTCTCTTCCAGGGATGATGACAGGTCAAATTTTGGGAGGAAGCTCCCCTGCTGTTGCTATAAAATATCAAATAATGATTATGTTGGCAATTTTTGTGGGCTGCACTATAAATTTGGTTGCTAGTATCTTTTTTTCTAATTTCTTTATATTTGACGCCTATGGTGTTTTAAAGAAAAAGCTGATGAAGGAAGGAAAGCAAAAAAAATAATTTATTCTATAAAGGAATCAATATGTGTTGAGTAGCTCATATACAATAGAATATCTGGTTTTACGCTTTCAATAAGATTTTTGTCTAGTTTATATTTCCATGCATCAAAAATAAATACGCTTTCAGAAAAACATTCTTTTAGAAATGGAATGAGCTGTGCCCCAAACGAATCGCGGATAACCAATATTCTTAAACCGTTTTCCATATCTGTTTGCATATATCTGTTTTCATAATCCCAAGCATACGCAAATCCTTCGGGAGCTTCAAAGCCATAGCGCGGAAAGGCAACTGCTTTTTCATGAGAAATGATTGGGAAGGCATCTTTTTCTTGAAGATTGTCAATTCCCAGTACATTATAATGTATGCCTTTTTGTAAAACACTATCCTTCCATTTATAATTTGGAACTGCAGGAATTTTTTGCTTTGGAAAGTCTTTTTGAATGTGTTCTACAAGAATTTTTGAAACTATTTCTCCTGCTTTCAAATTCCAATGATTATCTAATTGATAATATAGTTTGTGGTTCTTTTTCTGCTCTAATAATTCGTTTAGCGGATTGATGATTAATCGAGGGAAATCTTGCTCTAGATGTTTTTGTAGTTTTTGGGTTCGGCTTTCTTTATTTCCTTTAAAAATGGTGTGTGGCAGATATTCCGAATACACTTCATGTTTGAAAGGACAAATAAGCCAGTAAGTTTTTATTTTTAAGGAATCGGTGTAAGCAATTCTCTTTTCCCATTCTTCTGTAAACGCATTTAATTCTTTTTCAGAAAAACTTTTTCTTCCTTCAAAAATTTCAACTTCCTTTCCAGCTAAAAAATACCAATTTTTTGTTCCAATTATTGTTTGATCAGGATGAGGTGAAATTTTAAAATAATGGAAAGCAATATAGTGATAGATATCTAAAAGAGGAGTTCGAAAAGAAAAATTATCCTTGATGTATTCTTCACAATCTCCAGGGAATTTATCCAATTTTTTACAATTGATTTCTAAGGAATCTTTAAAACTTCTGTTTTCGTCTTTTCTTTCTGTTGTGTAAAAACCAAAAAAGCTATTTGCAAGCGGAAGAGATATCAGCAGTATGAAGAAAATAAGGAGTTGATATTTTTGGTAAGCAGCTTTTTTCATTATTTAAAATCTAAAATAGATAAAAGGATTATAAGAACCTGAATTTATATACATTACAGAATAAAGAAACATAAAAAGCAAAGCAATATTTTCTATGCTAATACTCAAAAAGGCAAAACGACTTTGATGCAAACGGAGTATTAGCTTTTTGAATCTCTTCATTAGCAAAGTGCTTGATATTGCTGCCATAGAAAGAATAATAATCCGCTCAGTGTTTAATATATGAACAAATTGATAACTCCCATCTGCCTGAAAACTAAAAAGTTTTCCCACATATTGAAAAGCATCGGGGAGATATTCTATCCTGAAAAAGACCCAGCCAATAATAACCACTAGTATTGTATAAGTCCAACTGAAAAAATTCGGGATTCTTCCCAAGATTTTTTTAAAGCCAATTCGCTCAATTATTAAAAACAAGCCATGGAAAGCACCCCAAAAAACAAAACTCCAAGTAGCTCCATGCCAAAATCCGGTTAAAAGAAAAACGATAAGTAAATTGATGTATGTTCTTTTAATGCCTTTGCGATTTCCACCTAAGGGAATATAAACATAGTCGCGAAACCAAGTGGATAATGAGATATGCCATCTTCGCCAAAACTCTTGTATGCTTTTCGAAATATACGGGAAATTGAAGTTTTCTAAAATTCTAAAACCGAATATTCGTCCCAAACCTATTGCCATATCTGAATACCCAGAAAAATCAAAATATATCTGAAAACTGTATGCAATAATGCCCAACCATGCAACCGGAGAAGAGAGATTGTCAATATTCATGTCCATTATATTGTCGGCGATAACAGCACAAGTATTGGCGAAAATCACTTTTTTAAACAAGCCTAAAATAAATCTTCTAATTCCAGATTGCATTACAGAAAGGTTTTCTTTTCTGTCTCTAATTTGCTGGATAATATCTTTGTATCTTACAATAGGTCCAGCAATAAGTTGAGGAAAGAAACTGATATATAAAGCAGTCTCCAGAAAGCGGATTTTTTTGTTTTCTGGATTTCTATATGTGTCCCAAAGCAAAGACATTTGTTGGAAGGTAAAAAAGGAAATTCCCAGGGGTAGAATAATATTTAAACTATCCAAGCCTTGATAAGTGGAGGAGAAAAACCGTGTTAAAACATTGATATTCTCGATAAAAAAGTCTAAATATTTAAAACTAACAATCAGCGAAATGTTAAAAATCAAACCGATTATCAGCCATTTCCTTTTCTTCGTTTTATTAATTCTTCGGGCAAAAAAGAAATTAAACAATAATGAAAGGATTAGGATAATGGTATAACTTACACCTCCCCAAGCATAAAAAACAAGGCTAAAAATAAGCAATAAAGAATTTCGTGCTTTTCGTGGGGATAGGTAATAGATTAGCAGTATTGCTGGTAAAAAATAAAAAAGGAAAACAAGACTACTAAAAAGCATTATGCGTTAATTAAAAATAAACACAAAAGTAAAAAGTTTTTTTACAAAAAAAATCTATGTGATTATTTGGACATAATAAATTCGGATTTAGACTAAGCAGAAATCAAAAAATCTGCTATTTTTGCATAAAACAAATACGTATTTGTATGAAACGACATCTTTTCATTCTTTTTTTAGCTGCATTAATTTCTCCATTGGCTTTTGCTCAAGAAGTACATCCTAATGTTGGTGTTTCAGCAGGAGATGAAAACCTGGGTGTAGAAATCACCATGATAGCTAAAATTCAAAATTATTCTAATAAGGCAGATAATGTTTATGTAATCAAAGAAACAGATATTAATTCCCCAAAATCTGTAGTTTTTTTGGAAGAAAAACAAAAATTTTACGTTCACAGTCTAGAAGGTTATACTACAACAGTGTTTGATATCAATACCTTTAAAAAGAAGAAATCCATTATTCATAGTTTTACAACAGCAGATGATTCGTTGTTTCAGGAAACGACCGTTTTGAATTATTCTTTTTTGCAAGCTAGATCCAAACCCAATGTTTTTAAAGGAAAGCCTGTGGAATCTTGTTTATCACACAATGGAAAGTATTTGTGGGTAACTTATTATCGAAGAAGTTATGACCCAAACGCAATAGAACCTTCTGCCGTGGCTATTATCGATACAGATTTGGACGAAATTGTTAGGGTTATGCCAACAGGTCCTTTACCAAAGATGATTGCCTGTTCTCCTGATAACAAGTATGTTGCTGTTACTCATTGGGGAGATAATACTGTTGGTATTATTGATGTTTCTTCAGATAATGTAAAAGAATTTAGCTTTATTAAACATTTGGTTGTAGGTTATAAAGCTTCCTTCACAGCAGAAGACGGGAAAACTCCAGTAAACAGAGATTCTCAATGTGGATACTGTTTAAGAGGAACTTGTTTTACAACAGATAACAAACACTTATTGGTTGGAAGAATGGGAGGAGGTGGAATTGCTGTTTTCAAAACAGATGATTTTAGCTATTTAAAAACTGTTTATGGAATGAAAACCAATGTTCGGCATTTGGTGGCAACAGATAATTACCTGTATTTAAGTAGTAACAAAACAGGCTATGTGCAGAAAACACCTATAAATGATTTTATTGAGTTTGCCTATCAAGAAAACGATACTAAAGCACATTATACTAATTGGAGTAGTTGTTATGCTGGCATTGGAGCACGTACAATTGAAGTTACAGCTGATGAAAAATACATTTTTGTTGCTGTTAATAATCAAAGTAAAATTGTTGTTATTAGAGCAAAAGATATGAAAAAAATCACAGAACTTAAAGCAGATTCTTATCCTGTAGGATTAGCATATTGTGACAAGAGAAACTTGCTAATTTCTACTTCTCAAGGAAGAGCAAACCAAGGAGGGGGAAATTGCGTGAATGTTTTTAATATTCAGATATTTAATTAATTACTAAAACAACTAATGTGAAACACTATCTTCTATTCCTTTTTCTGTGGGTTTTTTATCAATCGCCAGCACAAGATACTATTACTGTATTTGACCCTCTTGAAAACATCTATCAAGAAGCACAAATAATGCATGACGGTCGCTATGAATTGGAAGACAGCGAGAGTAATTTGCTGATAAAATATCGATTCAAAGATCAAATGCTGCATGGGAAATATCTATCCTATATTAATGGGAAGAAAAACGCAAAAGGAAGATATAAAGAAGGGAAAAGAATTGGCAAGTGGAAATTGTTTAATGAAAAAAACAAAAGAAAGCTACTAAGAAGTTATGAAGACTTTGATTATACTACTAAAATGCTTCGCTTGCCAAAGGGTGAAAAAGTGATAAGATGGGGTAAAGGGAGTTTTGAATGCGGATTATATTATTTTTCATATGCTTATCCTTTGCTTGACACTTCTTATTTTGAAGAAGCACTTAAAAGCACTCAACAATATAGCAAAGGGAAAAAAACCGGAAAATGGACGGAAAAAACGAACAATGGAAGGCTGTTATATGAAGCTAGTTTTTCGGAAGGGAAATACCACGGTTCAGTGATGCACTATGATAAAAATGGCGAATTAATTGAAAAAAAATCCTTTTCTTTTGCGAAGCCAATAGATATTTGGGAAATAAAGGAAAATGATGAATGGTATATTTCCGATTATCGTAACAAAGAACTAAAAGACAAACCTATTGACTTATATTATCCTACTAAAAACGAAATAATCAGTAATTACCCCTGTTTTAGCGTGTATTTTGGTGAAGATCTCAATTTCTTTCAATTCTATTATCAAGAAGATAGTTTGGTGGATTTTTTTAATATGCTAGAAATTTTGTATCAAAACAATGCTATTTCTGCTTACGATGACCCTCTTTTAGAGAAAGAATATATCTTGAACCATCAGCAAATGTTCTTACATGGTTTTTCTTTTTCTGAGAAAGTAAAATTTAGACCTTATGCTCTCATTTTGAGTGAAAATTATATTTTTGAGAAGCAGTATAACACAATGCTTCCTCAAATTCTTTCATTTAGTGTTGTTTTGCAATACCAAATAAAAGGTTCAGATAGTGTTGCCTATAAACTTAGTCCTTGGTTTTATTATCCAGAACTTCAAAAAGCTATGATGGCTATTAGTATGGAGAACAAAACAAATTTGCATAGCTTATTGTATGAGAAAAAATTGCCCTCGTATTTGTATTTAAAAAAATCAACCAAATATTCTGAAAAAGCCTATTTAGACCCTGTTTTCTTAATTAAATCAGCAGTG
The DNA here is from genome assembly GCA_964550505.1 of uncultured Prolixibacteraceae bacterium. Taxonomy (GTDB): domain Bacteria; phylum Bacteroidota; class Bacteroidia; order Bacteroidales; family CAZJZP01; genus CAZJZP01. The sequence goes on from CAZJZP010000002.1 coordinate 16,621, forward strand.
AATGATAACAAGGAAAACCGTTTGTTGTTGATTGAAAACGAACATTTTTGGTGGTATCCTTATGTAAAAATTAAAGCAGAGTAAGAATGTATGATTTTCATAAAGACAAACAGCGATATTTTAAAATGCAGTATTATGCATCCAGAGATTCAATTGTTCCTTTAGTAGAGAAGTATAAAAAACTAGGAGAAAATACTAGGGTTATGGAGATTGGTTGTGCTGAAGGCGGTGTGTTAAAAGCCTTTCTGGAAAAATCTTCTTATTGTTTGGGAGTGGAATTAATGGAAGGAAGATTGTTAAGAGCAAAAGAGTTTTTACATGATTATGTGCAAAAAAAGCAAATAGATTTTGTAGCAGAAGATATTTATGATTTTAGTCCTGAAAAAGAAGAAGGCTTTGATGTAATTATTCTGAAAGACGTTATTGAGCATATCCCCAATCAAGAAAAATTGTTAAACCGCCTGAATGTATTTTTAAAAAAAGACGGACTAATCTTTATTGGGTTTCCTTCTTGGTATATGCCTTTTGGGGGACACCAACAGATGTGTAAAAACAAATTTCTTTCCAAAACACCCTATCTTCACTTATTCCCACGCTTTTTATACAAAGCAATTTTAAAAGCGTTTAACGATAGGAAACAGTTACAGAATCTCTTAGATATTTATGATACAGGTATTTCTACCAAGCGTTTTGAAAGAATTCTTAAACGAACGAATTACACTTATTTAGAAAAAACATCTTATTTTATTCCTCCAATTTATTATTATAAGTTTAAGAAAAAACAAAGGGTTTTACATCCGATTGTTCGTTCAATTCCCCTTTTTAGAGAGTTTTTTACCATGTCGGCATATTACATTGTTAGTAGAAATAAAAATCTAAAACAACTTTCAGATGAAAAAGAAGAACAAAACTGTTTTTAAAGGCTTGCTTTTAGCGTTGGCGATGCTAGTTGCTGTCCATGTTAATGCCCAATGTCCTAAAATGAAGGAAATTAAATTCTTCGGACAAAAATTTGCTAAGCATATCATAGATGGGGAAAAAGAAAAAGCCTTGGATTTTTTTGATCCTGATTATAGAGAAGAACAGTTGGAAAGAAATTTAAACGGAAATACAACACAATTTCTAGAAGAGTTTTTATCTGCTTTTCACAAAAAGAATGATTTTATCGTTCCCTCCTTAGAAGGAATCAAAAAGATAAAAATAAAGCGCGTAATATTACAAAATACTAGCAAAGCAAGCCTTGTTTGTAAAATATGGATGAACAATAAAATAAGCTATAAAACAGAACTTAGCGTTATTTGTAAAAACAATAAGGAATTGTATTTTATTGGACCAATGGGATAACTAAGTTTAATTGATAGAATGAACTTTTATCAGCAGCTTATTGTATATATTTGTATAATTAATCTTAAAACAGAACTCTTATGAACAAATTACATCTAATTTCTATTCTTAGCATATTGGTGATTCTAAGTTCTTGCAAAACAAGAAAAAACGACACAGCTGATCAAGTAGTTATACCATCCGCAGAAGTAAAAACACCAGAGAAAGCAATCCAAAATTATAGTATTGTTGATGGCATGAATCTTTTTGCTTTTGAAATGTATAAGGAAATAGCAGAAGCAAAAAATCAAGTTTTCTCGCCCTTTAGTATTTCCACAGCACTAGCAATGACTTATGCGGGAGCTGAAGGAAACACCAAAAAAGAATTTATTGAAGTAATGCATTTCCAAGAAGATCAGCAAGCTTTTAATGCTGCTTTTCATCAAATAATAAGCGATATTGAATCTGCCCAAAACAAAGATTTGCAACTATCTATTGCCAATGCGCTATGGCCTCAGTCTGGTTATTCTTTTTTAGAAGAGTATTTGCAGCAAATGAAAAGTTTTTATGGCGTAGATATTCAGTCGCTTGACTATAAGACAGATCCAGAAAAAGCACGCCTGATAATTAATAAATGGGTGGAAGAAAAAACACAAGATAAAATTAAGAATCTTCTCAAAGAAGGAGTCTTAAGTCCTTTAACTCGTATGGTGTTGACAAATGCTATTTATTTTAAAGGAAATTGGAAATATGAGTTTAATAAAGATGATACAAATAAAGATGGAGTATTTTATCTTAACAAAACGGAAGAAGTAAAAGCAGAAATGATGAATATTACCAAGCCTGCAATTAAACACATGCAAAACGAAGATTTTTCTATGCTGGAATTACCATACAGCAATGATAGTTTGTCTATGGTATTTATTTTACCTAATGAAAAAGACGGTATAAAAAAATTGGAAGACAAACTAAGCTATGATATGTACAAACAAGCATACAATCAAATGCAAAAGCGCAAAGTGGTAATTAGCATTCCCAAGTTTACTATGGAATTTGAAATAGATTTAGAAAAGAAATTTGAAAAAATGGGAATGACTGATGCTTTTTCCGGAAAAGCTGATTTTTCAGGAATGACAGGAAAGAAGGATTTACAAATAGATAAAGTTATTCATAAAGCATTTATAGAGGTAAATGAAAGCGGAACAGAGGCTGCTGCTGCAACAGCGGTTGTAATGATAGAAAAATCTTCTGCGGTTCCTAATAAGCCTTCATTGTATTATTTTATAGCAGACCATCCTTTTCTGTACTTGATAAAGGATAATCAAAATGGGGCTATTTTGTTTATGGGAAAACTTATGCTGCCAAAATCGTAATTGTCTGGAAAAACAAATATTTCTTTAACCAAATTAAGAATTGATTATTATATTTGTTGATAAGAAGATAACAGAATAATTAATAAAAAAACGAGAATATTTCTTTTTTCAAGTAAAAGAAATGAAAAACTTTTGTTTTCTTTGTTTTAATAAACAGAAAGTAAAAAAATGAAGCATTGTATTTTATTAGTTTTGTTTTTTCTTAGCTTTTCTAGCATAACGGCACAACAAAAAATCCCTTATGCAAGGTATTGTAAAGTGAACAACGAGCTTGTTTATCTGGAATATTATAATAATCAGGGAAATATTATTCAAAAATCTCATTATAAACCCCAAATTGATGATTATTATAGTTATGATTTAGATGGAACGTTTACAGGGAGCATCCATGTAATGAATAGTTTCCAAGACACTGTATATTACATGCATCGCTATTATCGAGACGGAGCTAACGAGGAGGTTTGGTACAAACATAAAAAAGAAAAATATTTGATAAGTCAAATTCAACATTATCAGGACTCAATATATAAATACCAATATGCTAAAAATAAAACCCGCCTCTATTTGGAAAAAAAATACTTCACCCCAGAGAAAAAAGTCAAGCGAATAAATAAAATATACTATCCTGAGTTAAAAAAAGAGAAAAAAATTTATTGCTATAACGATGACAATACAATGAGTGCTGCCTTTGTTATTTTAGATTCGGATACCATAAGTAAAACATTTTACACTTATAATAAGCGTGAAACAATCATAGAAAAGTATCAAGATTCTTTTTTAATATGGAAAAACAGGAAAATATTCAACAGAAAAAATCAGCTTAAAAAAGAATATTTTTATGACAAACAAGGACTTATTACCCGTATTATAAAATATAGTTATAATAAATATGGTTATATAGAAAAAGAAGTGGATTTGAACCTGTTATATAATGAAGATTTTGGGGAAGAAAAGAAACAAATAACTGAATACATTTATTATTATATTGAAAAATAATGCAAAACCCTTTCATAATTAATAACACAGAAGATTTCGTTAAAAAAACGCTAGCAAATGATTCAGGAGGACATGATTGGTGGCATATTTTTCGGGTAAGAAAAATGGCAAAATATCTTTGTGGAGAAGAGGGAGGCAATTTATTTTTGATAGAATTAGCAGCTTTACTTCATGATGTTGCGGATTGGAAATTCCACCATGGAGATGAAGAAAAAGGCGTACAGAAAGTCCGTAGTTTTCTGGAAAAACAAGAATTAGATAGCGTTAATATAGAAAAAATAGCTCAAATTATAAGAGAAGTAAGTTTTAAAGGTGCAGGACATGCTGTTTCAACAAGCTCTTTAGAAGCAAAGATTGTTCAGGATGCAGACAGATTGGATGCACTTGGAGCTATTGGAATCGCTCGTTGTTTTGCATACGGAGGATCTCAATCCCGAGAAATATACAATCCTGATATTAAGCCACATTTGCATAAGGATTTTAAAGAATATAAAAAAAGCATAGGCACAACTATTAATCATTTTTACGAAAAACTCTTGTTATTAAAAGATAGAATGAACACCCCGACAGCCAAAAAAATAGCAGAACAACGTCATCAACTAATGGAAAATTATCTGAAGGATTTTTACAAAGAATGGAATTTATATGAAAATTAAAGGAAAAGATTACCAAACAATATGGATGGAAGGCAAGATCGTTAAGATGATTGACCAAAATGCACTTCCGTATGCATTAAAAATACACCAATGCAATAATTATAAGGAAACTGCTGCTGCAATTAAAAACATGACAATTCGAGGAGCGGGAGCAATAGGAGCTGCAGCAGCTTATGCAATGGCGCAAATAGCTATGGAAGCCAATACAGCAAATTATATCCAGGAGTTGGAAGCAGGGAAAAAATTGATTGAATCAAGCCGACCAACAGCGCAAAATCTTTTTTATGCGACAACAAAAGTTTTTAATGCAGCAAAAAATAGTGTCGAAGAAGCTGTAGAAACGGCAAAAAATATAGCATTGGAAGATATTGAAAGAAATAAACGCATCGGACAACTCGGTAATGAATTATTGTCAAAGAAAGTGAAAGTACTCACACATTGTAATGCTGGCTGGCTGGCTTTTGTTGATTATGGAACAGCGCTTTCTCCTGTTTACACTGCGTTTGAAGAAGGGAAAGATGTTTTTGTTTGGGTGGACGAAACTCGTCCGCGTAACCAAGGTGCAAGATTAACCGCTTGGGAACTACAGCAGGCAGATATTCCATACAATATTATTGCAGATAATGCTGCGGCTTATCTGATGGCTAAAAACCAAGTGGATATTGTCATTGTTGGTGCTGACAGAATTGCTATTAATGGTGATATTGCTAATAAAATAGGGACACTCGAAAAGGCTATTGCTGCAAAATATTTCGACATTCCTTTTTATGTTGCTGCCCCAACGTCCACTATTGATCATAACTCTCCCTCTGGAAAGGCAATTCCAATAGAAATCCGAGATGAAAAAGAGCAATTGTTTGTTAGCGGTATTAATGAAAAAGGGAAAGAAGAACGCATTCTTATTGCTTCTCCTGAATCAAAAGCTTTTAATCCTGCTTTTGACATAACCCCTGCTGAATTGATAAGTGGAATCATTACCGAAAAAGGTATTGTAAAAGCAGATTTATCGCATATTCAAAAACTGTTCTAGTGAGTGAAGTATATACAGGCATAAAGTTTAAAGTGGAATATTTGGCAAAAAAATCACCGGAAGATGCTATCTTGAAAGATTTAAAGTATTGGGCAGCTAAATTTCACGCTTTATCGCTTACTCCTCTTTATCAGGGAGGTAGTTCTGGAAATCTTAGTGTGCGAACAGCATATCAATCCTTTCTTATCACGGCTTCTCATACCAATCTAGGAGACAAATTGGAAAACAAAGACTTTGTGTTGGTCGAAAAAATTGATAAAGAGAAAAACCTGGCTTATGTTCGTGGAATAAGACAACCCTCTTCAGAAACCATGCTACATGCCGTAATATATGAAAGCAGACCAGAAATTAACGCAATTTTTCACGGGCATTCAGCAGAAATATTACGCGCTGCTGAAGAACAGAAATGGATACAAACAAAACAAGAATATCCTTACGGAAGCAAAGCTTTGTTAGCATCCGTGCTGGATGTTTTAGCCACAAACAACTTTATCATTCTTAAAAATCATGGTTTTCTCTCTCTGGGAAGAAATCCCAAAGAAGCCGGAGAGCTAAGCCTGAAATATTTAGAAAAAGCTAAAAATGAATAACTTATTAAGCGAATTTGCAAAAGAACACTAAAGCCCTTCTTTTTTCAATGTTGAAAAGATGATTCATTCCATTTTCCTAAAAAAGCTTAGTTAGCAGCATACATAATATTAAAGAAGATTTCTTTATTCTCTTCCAATTTACTTCCTTTTTGTGTAATATTCATTCCCCCAACAGCATTAGAAGTTGCTTTTCTGTTTCCACTTCGGGAACTGGGATAAACAGTATTATCATATATTCGCTCATCTTCCATCGCTGTGCTTTCTTGATCTTGAACGGCAATTTCGTTTTTTGTCCTATCGTTTTTATCCTTTGATGAGAACAAAATATCATCTTGCAGGTCTAAAACAGGGCTTTGAGGAACTGCTCTTTCATCGGTTACTTCTTCTCTTATTTGTATTGTCATATCTATGGAAGAAAAGTCATTGCCCTCTTTCAGTGTTGTTGGCTCCCTTTCCATAAGGCTCGGCTCATCAGGAGTACTTTCTTCCGGAAGACTTTCTAAATCTTTTGTTGTTGTTGGAAATTCCCTGCTTTTATTTTTTTCGTTTATTGCTAATTGCTGCTTAGAATCAGCATTAAAATCATGAAAACGAAAAACAATAAAAGCAAAAATTAGTATTCCAAAACTAGCCAATCCAATTTGGAAAGAAGGGCGTTTGAAAAGATCTTTTAATTGTTGAATAAAAATGATAAAAGGATTTTTCCGTTGCCTTGCGATAAAATCGTCTAAAAGTTGTTTTCGCATATAAGACGGGGGTTCAATAACCTCATCGTCGGGTGCATTTTCTTTAATGCTAAGCAGGATTTTACGCATTTCATCGTATTCTGCTATTCCGTCAACATGTTTCAACACAAATGCTTTTTCTTTGTCTAGCAGTTCTTCAAAAGACTTTTCCAGCATAAGTTGTTCTATGTCTTCCGGTTCGTATGTGTTAAATTTGCTCATTACTGTATTTTTCTATTGGGTTAAACTTTTGTAAATGCGGACTGATTTTTTTTAATGTATAAAACAATCTTGATTTTACGGTTCCTTCACTACATTGCATAATTTCACTAATTTCTTTAATGGATTTTTCTTCCATATAGCGTAAAATAAAACTGCTTTTTTGCACTTCTTCCAGCTTATCTAATTCAGCATAAAGCTTTTTTAGAAAAAGCTGCATATCATAAGATTCAACGTCTTTTTCTTTTGTCTCAGCATAGATGTTTTCGTTAAGTTCTAAAGGTCCACCTTGCCTTATTTCTTGTTTTTTGTATTCGTTTTTACACATATTGTGTGCAACGCTGAAAATCCATGTTTTAAAAGAACGCTTTGGATCAAAATAGTCCGGTTTTGCTATTATTTTTGCAAATAAGTCATGCAAAAAATCTTCTGCTTTTTCTCTGTCTTTCCACAGCATCTTATAAAAATAATTCAATAATCGTGTAGCATAGCGGTCGTATATCTCTGCATAACACTGAGAATTCCCTTTAATGACCTTTAGCATTAAATCTTCATCTGAAAGATGCTGATATTTTTCTTTCTTCTGCAAATTATTTACTCAAATACTGTTCTATCTCTTTTTCTTTATTATATTTTTTACCGATATCATAAATAAGTCCAAGCAATAACTTCTTTTTTACCGGATTCTTTTCATAATCATAGGTAATTAAAAGCGGAATTAAATAGTTGCTGTGAATCCTATTATAGTATTGTTTATTAATTAAATATTCAATATTAAAACGTTTGTTCCAGTTATCATAAGTTGTTTTATAATTATCAAAATCCCTTAAGCTAAATTTATAAGCAAGACCGCTAACATAGAGATAAGATGTAATCTCATTTAGATATGCGGGATTAATACTAAGGGCAAAATAGACCGAATGGGACTTATTATTCAGGCAAAATTTACGATAAAAAGCTGCAGGATTTTTCTGGAGTAAATTTGCTGTAGGAAAAGATAATGCATGCTCTTTAGCCTTTTGATTGAGATAATCTTGTTTTAGCAGCAAGCTAATATTCAACACCACAACGTCTGTTCGTAGATTATTCACATCTTGCCATATCCAAAGAGGATATGTGTCGTCTTCTCCATTTGTAAAGAGAATTGCGTTTTTTTCCAAGGACATTAAAACGTTGTAATTGTATAATAATATGTCGTTTTGAACCGTCTTGCTGTTGTATAATTTAGCACTAAAGTTTTTTCTATTGGCAAGATCGTTAGTGTATTCGTAATAAGCCATAAAGTCATCATAAATCTCCGCATTATTTGGATTTATGGCGTAGGCTTTTTGAAGGTGATGGAATTTGTTTTGGTCGAAATTAGAATTTAGATAAGCGGCATAGTGATATTCAAAAGACTGTGGAATACTGCTTTGCATTTCAACAACGATGGCATCCAGGTTTTCTTGTTCTTGCTGTGGGATATTTCTGTTGTATGCGTTGTAATACTTTTGCCTTTCCTTTTGGTATTTGTTGAACAATTGAACAGAAACGTCTGCTTTATTAGCTTGTTGTATTTCTTTTGTGACAATTGTTTTGGCTCGTTTATTATCACTTTCTGATTCTAGGTCTTCTTCTCCTGTGCTGGTTTTTTGATTTTCCTCCTCGTTTTTTTCTGCTGAATTGCTCACATTAGTTTGCGCCATGAGGTTTCCAAGGCTAAACAATACAAATAATATGATAAGGTATTTTTTCATCTCTTTTATTTTCAGCAAGCCGTACAAATCTAAGGAAAATTGGTTCAATTTTTATATAAAATTTTATAATTTTTATATCTGTTCAAGACATTTTCTACCATTCTAGTGCTGGAAGTCCCTCTACAATAGCCATATTTTACAACAGGGTCACGATAATATTTTGGATTTGATTTAAGTAAAAAGTATTCTTTAACCTCATCCCATCTTGCAGGATTATCTCCATATTTTTCAGTCAATTTAATGGCATCAACAATATGGTTATGTCCGATATTATATGCAGCAATAATAAACTTAATTCGTTCCTCTTTATTTGGGACATATACTTGAAAATGCTCGTCTAACCATTTAATATATTTAGTACCTGCCTTAATATTCTCTTCCGGATTGGACGGAGTTGACGCTCCAAACCTTTTGGCAGTAACAGGCATTAGTTGCATTAAGCCGTAAGCTCCAGCCCAAGAGTATAAATCGTGATTAAATCTGGATTCTTCAAAAATCAAAGAAGCCAAAAGTAACCAATCCCAATCAATATCTTTCGCATACACTTTCATTAAACTATCATAATCGGATATTTTATCTGTTTTTCCAGAAAAAAACTCACTTTCAAAAATCTCAACAGAACGTGGATTACGATAGTATTTATTGTATAAATGCTCATATTCAATTGATTGAGTAAAGCTATCCAACCAATTATTAATTTTCTTTAATAAAACAGGAGAAGTTTTTCTTACCGCCCAAGATAAATTCTGTTTAAAACTAATTGGCGTGGAATAATCAATATTATTATAATAAAATCCGTTCACAGCAGCGAGGTGTTCATCACAAACCGTATATTGGATTTGGTATGTAGCTACTTTTTCAATTAACTGTTCAGATCCTATTCCAGGTAATTCAACAATGTGAATTGGTGCTCCAATTTCATCAGAAAGGCTTTGAATTCTAGACTTAAAGGAAGTATTTGTTGGAATATGAATATAGGTGTTTGCCATTTCTGTTTGATTTCGGATGAGGTATTTTTCTATTCTTTTTCTAGACATTTTTTCCCAATTAGGAGGCTTAGCCTGCACCAAAACCTGACGGGTTTGGCTGTGGGGAAGTGTAAAAGAAAATTCTTCGCTGCGCTCTTTCGTTACACTTAAGTCAACAGCAATAATATCACATCTTCCATCACGCAGCATTTCAAAGCTGCTTTTCATATCGTTGCTCACTATTATTTGAATATTGATATTTAATGCATTGGCTAAATGATTTATCATTTCGTATTGAAAGCCCATTGGTTGACCTCTGTATATGAAATAACTAATAGAGTTATAGCCTGTAGTTACATATAATGTATCTCTTTCCTTGATTTCTTTCCAATCACGAACAAAGTCTTTTTTTATTAATGCTTGATGAGGATAGCGTGAAATAATACAAATCAAACTGAAAATTAGGATTAAAATCAGTATGTAAAACTTAATGTAATCTTTTTTTATGGGCTGCATAAGTAGGCAAATATAGTAAAAATATATTTTATGAGCTATTTTTAGATATTAGTTTTTGCTTTTCAATTAAAAAATCAGCTAAGTTTTCGCTATTAATATCTTCAGAATAAACTGGATAAATGCTATCTTTTGTTCTTTTACTGAGGCAAAAATCATAAGCCTTATCGTAATAATGAAGCAGGCTAGCCGCTGCGGTTTCATAATTATGTTCTTTTACGGCTTGAATCGCAATTTTTGTGTCTAAACCTCCTAAGCGTTTTGTTATTTTATTGATTGCTTCAATTAAACAAAGATCATTGGTTTTATATTGCGAAACTAAAAAATCTATGCGTTTTTCCTTAGGAATGATTAATTGAATAAGATTCGCTTCTTTCATTTTTTTATACAAGGTGTCTGGAATATTATTTTTCCCTATTTGTCGGGATTCATCTTCCAGCCATATTACATTATTTAGGTCGAATTTGTGCATTTTATCCCATAATCGGTTTTCAAAATCTTCTGTTGAAGATTGTTTCTCTTCATTAATACTTCCAAAAGCAGAACCTTTATGGTGAGCAAGCCCTTCTAAATCTACCACCTGTTCTCCTTTTTCTGCAATTTTGTGTAAAACTTCGGTTTTGGCGCTTCCGGTATATCCGCCTAAAATAATAAATTTAAAATCATTGGAATAAAAATCTTGTACAGCACGACGAAAAGATTTATAACCACCAATAATTAAATTGCATTGAATACCACAAGCTTGAAGGACAAAAGCAAAGGCGTGACTTCTCATCCCTCCTCGCCAACAATAGATTATTGCTTTTTTATTTTTTGCAATTCGCATAGCTTCCTTTTCGTAAAAAGGCATTCTTTGTTGTGCAAATGCTAAGGCTTTTGTGATAGCTTTAGCAGGGCTTTCTTTTTTGTAAACAGTTCCGACTACTGCTCTTTGTTCATCATCGAAAAGAGGAATATTATAAGCATTTGGAAGATGACCTTGGGCATATTCTGATGCCGTTCGTACATCAATTAAAACGCTTTCTTTGGATTCTTCCAAAGCTTCTTCAATGCTGATTTCTTTTATTGAACTCATTGTTTCGTTAATTCTTTTACTAATTGTGTTAAGCCAAGACTTGCTTTTTCTTTGATAATATGAATACGATTGCTATCGACGATTTTTATTTCTGCTGGATCAATAATATAGATAGGACAGCTATCAGAGACGTAATGAATTAAGCTTGCTGCGGGATAAACCTGAAGCGATGTTCCACAAACAATAAAAATATCAGCAGTTTTACAGATTTCAGCAGCGACCTCCATCATTGGAACAGCTTCCCCAAACCATACAATATGTGGTCGGAGTTGTGAGCCTTTTGCACAACAATCTCCTTTTTTGAGTTCCCAGCCCTTAATTTCATATACGAGATTTTCATCCAGACTGCTGCGTGATTTTGTTAATTCACCATGGAGGTGAAGGACATTTTTTGAACCTGCACGTTCATGTAAATTGTCCACGTTTTGCGTAATTATTTGAACGGAAAAGTGTTTTTCCAGCTCAACTAAAGCAAAATGCGCAGCATTGGGCTCTACTTCAGTTAATTGTTTTCTTCGTTTATTGTAAAAGTCCAACACTAGGTCTTGATTTTTTATCCATGCATCGTAAGTGCAAACGTCTTCAATTCTGTACTGTTCCCACAGTCCACCGCTATCGCGAAAAGTACTTATCCCACTCTCTGCACTAATTCCTGAACCACTTAATACCACAATGTTTTTCATTCTTTTCTATTTTATTTTAAGGATGAGGTTTTTTTTATCCTTACAAAGAAGTATCAAAGGTATGAATTTTATTGAAAACAAACAGAAAAGCACAAAAACAAAACGAAGCAGAAATAAATTTTTTCAGTAAGAAAAAAACAGTAATTTTGGAAGCTGAAAAACGGGAAAAACAGAAATATATGCAAAAAATAAACATTACCCTAGAAGACTTAGCAGAAGCCTTTCCTAAAGACTTTACCGAAGAACAAATAGCAGAAGCACAAACGCATTTTTATAAGCAATTATCAGAATTAGCGCATGCTTATTACGGAGGGAAAATACAAACAGTAGCAAAAGCACCCGTCCCTGCTTTTAATTGGTTCAACGTGTGGTACACTCCAGGAATTTCCAGAGTCTCAACCTTAATCCGAGATAATAATGAAGAATCTTTTGAACTCAGCAATAGAGGAAATTTAGTTGCTGTTGTGAGTGATTCTACACGGGTTTTAGGAGACGGAAATTGTACTCCCCCAGGAGGTTTAGGAGTGATGGAAGGCAAAGCATTTCTGATGAAATATTTGGGAGGAGTGGACGCGGTTCCTTTATGTATTGATAGTAGAAATGAAAAGGGTGAGCACGATCCACAAAAGATTATCGATTTTGTGAAAATGCTTCAGTATAGTTTTGGAGCAGTTAATCTGGAGGATATTTCTCAACCAAATTGCTATAAAGTATTAGACGAATTGCGCGAAAGCTGTGAAATTCCTGTATGGCACGATGATGCTCAAGGAACAGCTTGCGTTACTTTAGCTGGTGTTATTAATGCACTTAAATTGGCTGGAAAAAAAATTGGAAATATCAAAATTGTCTTATATGGTGCAGGAGCTTCAAATACAACTATCGCTCGTTTGTTAATTAAAGACGGAGCAGATGCAACTAAGATGATTATTTTTGATTCTAGAGGCTCGTTACACGCAGATAGAGAGGACATTAAGTCTGATAAGCGTTATTATAGAAAGTGGGAATTGTGTGAGAAAAGCAACAAAGACAAAGTCTTAACAATTGAAGAAGCAATGCAGGATGCAGATGTATTAATTGCACTTTCTAAGCCAGGGCCACATGAAGTTAAAGCAGACTGGATTAAAGCTATGGCCGATAAAGCTATCGTTTTTGCTTGCGCAAATCCGGTACCTGAAATTTATCCCCATGCTGCTAAAGAAGCTGGAGCTTTTATTGTTGGCACAGGAAGAGGTGATTTCCCAAATCAAGTAAATAATTCCCTCGGATTTCCTGGCATTTTAAAAGGCGCCTTAATGGTTAGAGCAAAGAAAATAACGGATAATATGGCAATCCGTGCTGCTCATTCATTAGCTGATTTTGCTGAAAAGCGAGGAATTGATGTTGATAGCATTGTGCCAACAATGGAAGAAAGAGGCGTTTTTTCTCATGAAGCAGCTGATGTGGCCATGCAAGCTATCGAAGATGGGGTTGCCCGCGTGAAAATAAGCAGAGAAGAAGCCTTTTTAAAAGCACGAGAAGAAATTGATAAAGCCAGAGCTCTTACCACATCTTTATCGGAGCAAGGTTTTATTAAAGACCCTCCTCAACATATGATTGAGGAAGCACTTGAATACGCAATAAAACAAGTAAATAACAAATAATAGATTTATGTTTGAATACATTTCAGGAACATTAACAGAAAAAAATCCAGCATATTTAGTTGTTGATAATCAAGGCATTGCTTATTATGTGAATATTTCTTTACACACATTTTCTTTGCTGAAAGATAAAAAGGAAGCAAAAATACTTATTCATTTTGTGGTAAGAGAAGATGCGCAAATCCTTTTTGGATTTGCAGACGAAGCCGAACGAATTATTTTTCGTCAATTAATCTCCGTTTCCGGGGTTGGTGCAAATACCGCACGCATGATATTGTCTTCACTTAGTCCGCAGGAAGTTGCCAATGCTATTGCCAATGGAGAAGTTAGTATTTTGCAAAAAATCAAAGGGATTGGTGCAAAATCAGCACAACGAATTATCGTAGATCTTAAAGACAAAATACTAAAAACCAATATTCCTTCAGAAAATTTATCAATAGAATACAATAGAAATAAAGATGATGCGTTAATTGCATTAGTTACGCTCGGATTTTCTAAAATACAGGCTGAAAAAACCCTTAAAAGAGTTTTTGCTGAAATTGATGAAAATGCTGCAGTAGAAGATGTTATTAAACAAGCACTGAAGTTATTAAACTAGATATTACTGTTTGGATAAGTCTATAAAAAATATTGTCTATCTCTGTACAATGATAAGTGTGTTTGGAATACTTTTTTCAAACAGACAATCTTATGTTAGTTCAGAGCTTATGTCGTTATACTCTGATGAGTATTTTGTTTTAGCAAGCGATACTCCTCCTCCTGATACAACACTTCCTTATCCCTTTAAGGATAATAATAGAAATCCGCTTTTTGATGAACCTTTGGAAAGTCCCTTGTATTTAAGTGATCCTCCAAATATCAACACCGAAATAGAATATGATCCAGAAAACAATCAATATGTTTTTAAAACCAAGGTTGGAAATATGGATATTCGACCTCCGGTGGTCATGAGCATTGAAGACTATGTTAATTATGATTACAATAAAGCCGTACAAAATTATTGGAGAGAACGTTCTAAAGCACAAAGTTCAACTGGTGAAGGAGGTTTGCTTTCTGGATTGAACTTGCCCAAAGGAGTTGGAACAATTGCAGATGTGATTGATATTCGACCACAGGGTTCTGCAGAATTAATCTTTGGAGTCAATCATAGTAGAAGGGACGATCCTGCTTTAGATGAGAAAAGAAGAAAAACCACTAATTTCGATTTTCAAGAAAAGATTCAAATGAATGTAATGGCCAAAATCGGTGATAAGGTTGACTTTAATGTTAAATATAATACCGAAGCTTCTTTTGAATTTGAAAATGAAATGAAATTGCAATATGAAGGCAAAGAAGATGAAATTATCAAGAGAATCGAAGCCGGTGATGTTACAATGCCTATTAACAGCACACTAATTACTGGAAGTCAAAGTTTGTTTGGGATTAAATCGGAACTACAATTTGGAAAAACAACGGTTACTTCTGTAATTTCTCAACAAGAAAGTGAAACATCTAATATTACCGTTGACGGAGGAGCACAAATAAGTGAATTTGAAGTAAAAGCAGATCAATACGAAGAAAATAAACACTATTTTCTTGCACAATACCACAGAGATAATTATAAAAAATCTTTGGAAAGACTTCCCATTGTCAATTCCCCTGTAAACATTACAAAAATTGAAGTTTGGGTAACAAATATTGGCCCTGCAACTCAAGAAAACAGAAATATTGTTGCTTTTAACGACTTAGGGGAACATGACCCCTACAGTCCACTTATTTCTCCAATCTTTACATCCCAAGCAGTATATCCACAAAACAACTCCAATGATTTACTCTCTGTTGTAGATGTCAATTCTATTAGGGATTTAAACAATGCAAACAATTATCTTTCTTCTTTAGGATTTAGAAATACGGAAGACTATGAAAAAGTGGAAAATGCCAGATTACTTTCTCC
>CAZJZP010000003.1:0-31767 GCA_964550505.1 uncultured Prolixibacteraceae bacterium
TTATGCAATTTCAGAAATAGCACTAAAAACAATAAAAACATACAAAACTCGTAATTGGAAAAAAGCATTAGAATGCTTTCATTCTGAAGTTGGCGCCTTAAAAGAAAAGTATTGTAAAGACAGGGAATTGTCTAGAGTACCTTTAAGGCTTTTTGATGGAAATGTTTTACTATTGTCTCCGGGAAAACACAATGAAGTTCAAGCTGCAGTTGTGGAAGAATTTGCTTCAAGATTTGCTCAAGGATCATTATTACTTTACGTAGGAGATACGGAGAAGAAAAACTTACATATAGATAAAGATACTCTTGAAAAAATAGGAATTCCTATAACAGAACATAGCAAATTGCCCGATATTGTAATTTATGATAAAAGAAAGAATTGGTTATATTTAATTGAAGCTGTTACATCACATGGTCCGATGACTCCCAAAAGAATTTATGAACTGGAAGATTTTTTGAAAGAATGTAATGCAGGGAAAATTTATGTTTCTGCATTTCCTGATTTTGCAGAATTTAAAAAACATACAACAGAAATAGCTTGGGATACTGAAGTGTGGATTATGGAGTTTCCCGAACATATGATTCATTTTAACGGTGATAGGTTTTTAGGTCCTAGATAGTTTCCATCCCATCAAAATTACGAATATTGCTGATTTTCTAAGACAATAGAGTTAATATAATTAAACCACAAGAAAGGGTAGGGATTTTTATTTATTAGTAAAAAAAACAAGACTTTTAAAGGTCTTGTTTTTTTATGCATTCCATTTATCCATTTCGGTGTTTACCCATTCGTTTTGTATTTTTGCATATATTTCTGTAGTTGAATAGGAACTGTGTCCTAAAATAGACTGGATTACACGTAATGGAATCCCAAGGCTTAAAGAAATAGTGGCAAAAGTGTGTCGGGAAACATGATAAGTTAATTTTTTTTCTATTTCTGCAGATTTGGCAATTTCTTTTAAATATTGATTTGCTTTTTGATTAGAAACAACATAAAAAACCGTTTTATCCGGTTCCTCTCTTTTTGGAAGATATTTTATAGCCTTATTCGATAGTGGTATGCTTACGGGCTTTGCAGATTTTTCTGTTTTTAAATATACTTTGTCTTTTTGAACATCTTTCCATTTTAGTTTTTTAACATCAGAATAGCGTAAACCGGTATAACAAGAAAAAAGAAAAACCCTGCCAAGACGTAAATAATGCTCAGGTATTTTCTTGTTTTTTATTGTTTTTGCAAGTCTTTCTAATTCATCCATAGTTAAAAAATCACGTATTCCCGGCTCTTTTCTTACCTTAAAATGCTGATATGGATTACTTTCTAGCAAATTGTTTTTTACCGCCCTATTTAGAAGTTTTTTCATTCGTTTGTGATACGACCAAATCGTATTTTGCTCATATCCTTGCTCCTTCAAATACTTATTAAATCGCTCAATAAAACTAAGGTCTAGATCATCAAATCGTATTCGTTTTTGAAAATCTTTCAATTTTAATAAAAAAGAGCGGTATGTTTTTTCTGTATTAATATGTATATCGAAATTCTTTAGGCAATTTTCGCAAAATTCAAAAAAATCATCATTCTTTTTTTTTCTTTTTTTATCTTCTAGGCATTCTTTAAAATTTCTATGATTTAAAGAAATGCCTTGCATTCTCATATCAAGAATTATCCGTTGATATTCATTTATTGTCTTAGTAATAAGAATATTTGTATTTAAAGCTCTATCAGAACGCCCAATTACTTTGTCATTCTTCCAAAGATTCGGTTCAATTTTCAATCCGGTAGTATAATACTGTATTTTTCTATCGAATGTAATTCTGATAGCAATAGCAGATTTGTTGTTTTTATCAACGTAATCTCTTACAACGGGAATAATAGAATAACTCATTTTTTCAGCTTGTTTACAAAATTGTTTACAAATATACTAAATTTTTGAAAATTTGTAAACCATTTGTAAACAAATGAGGGAAAACTTCGGGAAACGCCCATTTTTGAGTTGGGAATTTGTAGGCTAAAAATTAGACTAATTTCATCTAAAATAGTGGATTAAATTATAATCGGGAACTTTTGTTCCCGATTTGTGGCTTTATTTTCGTGACCCAGGGAGGGCTCGAACCCCCAACCCTCAGAGCCGAAATCTGATATTCTATCCAATTGAACTACTGGGCCGATTTTTTTGCAAAGATATTATATAAAAAAAATTATCTTTGCTTTTTATACTATTTTTTTTCTTTTTTGGTTAACATATAAACCCTGTATCTTAAATAATGAAGCAAATAAGTATCTTTTTTTTAGTTTTATTTTTTTGGGGCGGAAATCTTTTTTCGCAAGGAATTGCCATCGGTCAATGGCGCGATCACCTTCCCTACAATCAACTTATCAAAGTTGCTGTTACTCCCAAAAAAATATATGCTGCTACACCTTACAACCTTTTTTACTACGATTTGGAAGACAATAGCATCAATCGATTAACAACCATCAACGGTCTTTCAGATATTGGCGTGGCTTCCATTGCTTATAATGCTGATTATGACATCCTTGTTTTGGCATACACCAATACCAATATTGATATTATTAAGCCAAATTCCATTGTGAATGTATCAGATATTAAAAGCGCAAATATTGTCGGAAACAAACGTATTAATGAAATTCTTCTAAAAGATCAATATGCTTATTTGTCTTGTGGCTTTGGCATTGTTGTTTTGGATTTATCCAAAGAAGAAATTAAGGAAAGCTATTATATCGGAGCGCAAGGAAAACAAGTAAATGTTCTGGATTTATGTTATGATGATTCCTTATTTTATGCTGCAACAGACGAAGGCATTTACTATGCCGCTATAGATGCTCCCAATCTTTCGGATTATGCTTATTGGACAAAAGATACAAACATTCATCATCCCGATGGAGAATACAATAATATTATAGCTTACAATAACAATATTATTTGCAATTTAAAAGGAAGTGTTTTTAATTCCGATACCATGTTTATATTGCAAAACGGTAGCTGGGATTATTTTGAAAAAAGCAATAATTTTGAAAAAGGCTCTTTATCCGTTTCTAATAATCTTCTACTTATTCCTTTGTATGGTGCGCTTAGTGTGTATGATGAAAATCTTAATCGTATTCAACATATTTGGACTTATGGCAATAGTATTATGCCAGAGCCTACTCATGCAATCATGAATAGCGACAGTGTTATTTGGATTGCAGATAAAAATCGCGGTTTGGTTAAAAACTATAAAATTTGGAATAACGAACTGATACAAGCCATTGGACCTTCTTCCAACAAAGCGTATTCAATTCATTATCAGGATGGTGCAATATTTGCTTCTGCGGGAGGACATGAAACTACCTGGAACAATTTATACCAAAGAGCGGAGATTAATATTTTTGAAGACGAAAACTGGACATCTTACAATCACTGGAACACTCCTGCTTTTGACAGTATCATTGATGTTTTTCATACCGTATGTACGCCTGGCAATAGCAAGCATTTATACATTGCATCTTACGGAAAAGGCTTAGTAGAAATGAATAACGGACAAGTAACAACTGTTTATAACGAAAACAATAGCAGTTTGGAATCTAATTCGGTTTATCCTCCTGACAGAGTCTATTGTGCCGGCATGGCTTGGGACGATAATTCCAATTTGTGGATTACCAATGCTGGAGGCGCAGAAACTACGCTTGCCGTTAAGAAAGCAAATGGACAGTGGGCTTCCTTTAATTTTTATGCTTACACTTCAGGAACAGTAGTTAACAAAATTATTATCGATAATTACGGTCAAAAGTGGATTACATTGCCACGAAATGGAGGGATTCTTGTTTTTGATGATAATGGGACGATTGATAATACTTCCGATGATAAGATAAAAAAGCTTACGTCAACCATAGGCTCTGGAAATCTTCCAAGCATGAATGTATATGCAATAGCGGAAGATCATAACGGTAGAATATGGATTGGAACAGACGAAGGAATTGCTGTAATTTATTCTCCCGAAAATGTTTTTAATGGAGGGGATTTTGATGCACAGCAGATTTTGGTTGAACAAGATGGCTATGTGGAACCGCTTTTTGAGAAGGAAACAGTTACAGCAATTGCAGTTGATGGCTCAAATAAAAAATGGATAGGAACTGATAAAGCGGGCGTATTTTTAATCTCCGAAAACGGTGCTGAACAAATTCAAGCCTTCGACAAAGACAATAGTCCGTTGTTTTCAAATTCTATTACCGATATTGCTATTCATGAGAAAACTGGTGAAATCTTTTTTGCCACTTATGAAGGCTTAATTTCTTACAAAGGCAAAGCAACTACCGGAGAAGAAGAAGAGTTTTCTGATGTTTTGATTTATCCTAATCCTGTTCCTTCTGGCTATAACGGATATATTGGGATTAATGGATTAATCACCAATGCACACGTTAAAATAACAGATATTAGCGGTGATGTTGTTTATGAATGTTTTGCAGAAGGCGGTCAGGCTGTTTGGGACGGAAATACTCATCAGGGACGAAAAGTAAGCAGCGGGATTTATCTTGTTTTTGCCTCCAACGAAGATGGCAGCGAAAAATTTGTCGGTAAAATCCTATTTATCCAATAAAATGCTGATTAAAACCCAGGCCATACTTTTAAAAAAGATTAAATACGGCGATTCCAGCCTGATTTTTAAAATGTATAGCAGGGAAAAGGGAATGCAGTCTTTTATGATGAAAGCTGGTCGGAAAAACAAAAAGCTGCATTATTTACAATCGTTAAGTGCGGTTAATTTGTTGGCATTTTACAAAGAAAAGTCCAATTTTTTGCATATTAAAGAAATTGAAAATGCCTTTCCTTCTACTGATTTTTGCGATAATATTTATAAGATAAATCTTGCCATTTTTATCAATGAAATAATATTAAAATCTATTGCAGAAGAAGAAGCCAATCCTATCTTATTTGATTTTTTGTGGAATGAAATAGCGGATTTACAGTCAACAAATGCAAATATTGCTGACTTTCATCTGCGTTTTTTATTTCATTTCAGCAAGCATCTTGGTTTTTTTCCTGAAGAACAAAAGGAATTGGAACATCGTTTTTTTGATTTACGCGAAGGTGTTTTCTGTCAAAGAATGCCAGAGCATAATGAATTCTTAAAAGAAAGCGAATGCAGCTTATGGAATCAATGTATTCTTCGAACAAAGGCAGCACAATCATTAAATATGCAAGGCAGTTATAAGCAACGAATACTGGAAGTATTAATAGAATATTACAGTATCCACTTGCATTGGGAAACTGGGTTAAAATCACATGAGGTAATAAAGGAAATTTTTGCTTAGTTTACTTTTTCTTAAATTCTTCGGTTTTGGTATCGTAATTAATCCAATAAACACCTTTTTCAAAATCGCTAACATCTACTTCTAAGCCAAATCCGGACTTAATAAATATTCCTTGTTCTGTGTAAATTTGATAAAAGCTTTGGGCTGTAAAAACTATCTTTTCTTTCACTTTTGTTGACTCAAGATAAATCTCTTCGTTTCTTGAGCTACACTTAACATCCGAAGAATAAATTGTATTTCCCTGTTTGTCAGAAGCTTTAATGCGAAAAAGGTTTCTACCATTGTGGGGAACAAGATTTTTTTCATAAAAATTCTCTGAGACACTATCTTGAGGGCTAAGACTAACAACAGTAACCCATTTATCCCAGCGATATTGTTGGATTTCGAAATTTTCATCACCTGGCTGTCCAATAATACTCCAAGAGATTTTATCTTCTCTTCTATTCCATTTTTCTTTTTTAAAAGAAAAATTGCTTTCTGCCTGCAAAGCTTCTGGATTAATAATTTCAGGACTACATTCTGTATTATGACTAATTTCAATTACTACAAGCGTTCCATAATCAAAATTGTGGCAAGCAAAATCTACCTCGAAAGCATTAGAACGCAGTTGGTTATTTGTCTTTTTGCCATTAACAACAACCTCTTTTACACAAAATTCAGATCCTTTTGAGGGGTTATTAATAATAAGATTTTTACCAAAATAATGTCCTTTGACAACCATAAGACCAGGTTCTGTTGTCTCTATAGATATCGCTGCTGTATTTTTAGCGATAAAAAAACTAATAAGAATGCTTGAAATAAAAACGAATAATCTCATAAGTTGCAAACTTACAAAGAAGTATTTGGAAAATAAAGAAGGAAAAGAATTTTTTATTCACATTTTATTTAACAGCAAGCTTAGTTGTAATATCTGTTTTTTTATATATTTGTAGATTGAAAGAAAACACTAAACATAAATACTTAATACATTTTTAAATGAAAATTTTTAAACTTTGCCTCTTATTTGTACTAATCCTTAGTATCAATAGCTATGCACAGCAAAAGCATACCTTACTGGAAGAAAGCAATAATGAATTGATAATCAAAGATAATACTTACAACAAACTAGCATTACAAAACATTCTTGCTGAACTTGATTTTTATTCCTTAAAGATAGAGAATGATTTGTACAGCGATATTCAGATTCAGGACTACCATCATAGTCATGAAGTTGGAGCGCCAAAACTTCCATGTTTACGCAAATTAATTGAAGTGCCGCACAATGCTAGCATCACAATTAAAATCAACAACAAAACATACGAAGAAATTGATTTAACTGCACTGGGTTTAAGTGTTCTTGTTCCTACGCAAGCTTCCAGAAATAAAAGTGATAAAAGCCCTATTGTTTTTGAAAAAAACGATTCTCTTTACAACAGCGATGCTTGGTATTCCCCAGAACAATGTAGTGTAGAAGATTTAGGTATTATGCGTGGTATCAGAATTGCCCGCCTGTCTATTTGTCCTTTTTCTTATAATCCTGTTCAAAACAAATTGCGGATTTATACTGATATCGATATTGATATTAGTTTTGATGAAGCAGATGTTTATGCCAGTATTTACGAGAAAAAACGCCTTTATTCTCCTTTTAACCAAGTAATTGAAAATACTATTTTAAATTATAAAGCCTTAGCTCCTTCAGAAAAAGATGCACTTAGTCAGTATCCAATTAAATATGTAATAGTATCAGACTCTTCTTTTCAAACAGCACTACAGCCTTTTATTGAATGGAAAACACGAAAAGGTTTCACTGTAATCGAAGCTTATACTAACGATCCTTTAGTTGGGAACACTGCTAATTCCATAAAAGCCTATGTACAATATTTATACAATTCTGCAACTCCAGGCGACCCAGCTCCTACTTATCTGTTAATTGTTGGGGACGTTGCTGAAGTACCTGCCTTCACTAATAATCAAACAGGAACACATGTCAGCGATTTGTATTTTTGTGAATTTACAGGTGATTTTTTCCCGGAAATGTATTATGGAAGGTTTTCTGCTTCTAGTGTTTCTGATATCAACAATATGGTTCAAAAAACGCTTTCTTACGAAGAATTTACCATGGCTTCCTCTAGCTTTTTGGATACTGTTGTCTTGATTGCCGGAGCAGATGCCTCATGGGCTCCCACTCATGGAAACGGTCAATTAAACTATGGGACAAGCTACTATTTTAACTCCACCAATAATCTTTATTCAAACACTTATCTTTATCCAGCTTCACAAACACAAGCTACACAAATTATTCAGAACGTAAATGATGGATGCAGTTTTGTAAATTATACTGCCCATGGTAGCCCTAGTGGTTGGGTTTCACCCGCTTTTACGGTATCTGATGTTAACAATCTTACTAATTCCGGAAAATATCCTTTAATGATTGGAAATGCTTGTTCAACCAATGAATTTCAGGATGCAAATTGTTTTGGAGAAGCTTTATTACGAGCTCCTGAAGGTGGTGCAATTGGATATATCGGAGCTTCCAATTCCACCTATTGGGATGAAGATTTTTATTGGTCTGTTGGAACAACTACTTCCATCACAGCCAATCCAACTTACGCTGGAACAGGACTAGGAATGTACGACCGTTGTTTTCATTCTCACAATGAAGCATTTTCTGACTGGTACCTTAGCCAAGGACAAATGATTTACGCAGGAAATCTTGCGGTAACCGCTATGTCAGCTTCCTATGATTACTATTGGGAAATTTATCATCTTATCGGTGACCCTTCGTTGATGGTTTATTTTGGCGACCCACAAAATTTATTTGTCAATCACAGCAGTGTGGTACCAACAGGAACTTCCAGCATTCAACTCACTACAGAAGCTTATGCTTATATTGCGATATCACAAAACAATACTTTATTTGGAGCTGCTTTAGCTGACTCTCTTGGAAATTGTATTATACCTTTAAACACTAGCCTTATTCCTGGAACAATAGACATCGTTGGCACAAAACAAAACAGAGCTCCCTATATCGGAACTATTCAAATTATTACACCTTCCGGCCCTTATGTTATTTATGAAAACCATAGCTTAAGAGACAGTTTGGGAAATAACAATCAGAAAGCAGATTATAATGAAAGCATCTCATTTGATGTAAACCTTAAAAACTGGGGACCTGCTGCTGCTTCTATGGTGGAAGGAAAATTAAGAACAACAAATCCCTACATTACAATAACAGATAGTACTGCTCTTTGGAATACTGTTAATTCCAACGATACCGCACGAATTGATAATGCTTTTAGTTTTGATATTGCAGACAACATTCCAGATCAAACACAAATTGAATTTGTTTTACACCTTAGTGATGCAAGCTCAAATACATGGCAATCTTCTATTTTTATCACTGCAAATGCACCTTCTTTTAGCATTGGAAATCTTAGAATTGATGATGTGGCTAGCGGAAACGGAGATGGTATTTTAAATCCTGGCGAAACAGCAGACATTTACATTTATACTGAAAACCAAGGTCATGCAGATGCTTTAAACAGCATTGGGACGCTATCTTCTTATCATCCAGATTTAACAATCAATAACAACAGTTATAATTTCAATAGCTTTCCTTTATCTTCAGATGACGAAGCTGTTTTTAATGTCAGTTTAGCATCCTCTGCAAATCCATCAGATATTGTTGATATTACTTATACTGTGTCTTCCTTTTCATATCAAGCTTCTAGAAGTTTTGGATTGTTTTGTGAGTTGGCTCAAGAAGATTTTGAAACTGGTGATTTCAGTAAATTCGATTGGTTATTTGCCGATGATGCTGATTGGTTTATTACCAATAACGGCGTTTATGAAGGTAGTTATGCTGCACAATCAGGGAATATTACCCATAATCAAAAATCTACGATGTCAATTACCGTGAATGTTTTAGAACCTGACAGTATTAGTTTTTATTATACTGTTTCATCAGAAATTGGCAGTCAATATGGAATGTGGTATGATTATCTGTCTTTTGAAATTGACGGAGTTCGACAAAAACGTTGGGATGGACTAAAAGCATGGGAACGTCAAGCTTTCTATGTTGCAAGCAGTGGAAATCATACTTTTACATGGTCATACAGCAAAGATCCGTCGGTTAGTTCTGGCGATGACTGCGCTAAAGTAGATTTTATCACTTTTCCTCCACTAATTAGTGATGTTACGACTGTTTCTTCCAATCTTTCTGAAAACTTCACGCTCTATCCAAATCCTGCAACTACTTACACTAATATCAGTTTTAATTTGGAAGAAAAACAAGATATTGTCCTTGATATTTATGATATCATGGGAAAAAAACTTCAAAGTAATTCCTATACTTTTGACGCTGGGGTTCAGTTATTTCAGATAAATCTTACGAATTTAGCTTCTGGAGTTTATACTGTAGTATTGCGAACAGAGAAATCATCTTATCCTCAAAAAATAATCATTTCAAAATAAATTTCTTTATGCAAAAGCTTTTAATATTAACTATCTCTTTCCTGTTCATAAGCATTTTTCTAACTGCTCAACATACTGTTTTTATCAACAATAATAATCTAAATGCAACAGAAATAAGCTTTCACGAAATTGAAAAGAACACATTTCGTATTCATTTCCAAATCAATGCTTATACTGAAAAAACGGTTCAAACCGAGGACGGAGCTGAAAAAATCATTGAAATTGAGGACGGAAGTCGAATGCTGCTTGCAAAAGCCCCAGATTTACCAAAACTCAGCAAAAGTTTTCTAATAGGTGATTTTGCAGAAATGGATTATCGAATTATTTCTTCCAGTTATATAGAATATAACAACTACGAAATCGCCCCATCAAAAGGAAACCTCAGCAGGGCTTTCGATCCTTCTCAAATTCCTTATGTTAAAGGAAAAATCTATGAGCAAAATGCATTTTTCCCCGAAGAAATCATAAAAATGAATACTCCTTACATTTTGCGTGATTACAGAGCCCAAAATGTGCATTTCCACCCTATTCAATACAATCCGGTTACTAAGGTTTTACGGGTATATTACGATATTAGCATTGAATTTTATAAGGCATCTGACAATGGCGAGAATCCACTTGTAAAAAATACAGAATCTAAGCGAATTACTCCTGCTTTTGATGAAATTTACAAAAGACAGTTTATTAATTATGGACAATATCGATACACTCCACTAAATGATAATCCTGGTCGTTATTTAATTATTTGCAACGATGTTTATCTGTCAGAAATACAAGACTTTGCTGCTTGGAAAACAACTATTGGTTTTCCAACTGAAGTGGTAGCTATTTCTAGCATAGGAAATAACCAAACATCGATTAAAAATTATGTAACTAACTATTATAACACAAAAGGATTAAGCTTTTTGCTTTTAGTTGGCGATGCCCAACACATCACACCAATGAGCGGCAGTAGCTTAGGAGGACATTCTGATGTTGCCTATGGTTATATTGTTGGGAATGACAAATATGCAGATATTTTTGTTGGTCGCTTTTCTGCGGAAAGTCTTGCCAACGTCGAAACACAAGTTAGCAGAACAATTGCTTATGAATTAAATCCAAGCACTAATCCGGGAATATTTAACAAATCAATTGGTATTTCTTCTGATCAAGGACCTGGCGACGACAATGAGTATGATTATACTCATATTCGCAATATGCAAATTGATTTAGCAGCATACAACTACATTTCAAATTCCGAATTATTTGATGGTTCTCAAGGAGGAAATGACGCTCCGGGAAATCCAACACCAACGATGGTTGCCAATGAATTAAATCAAGGAAGAGGACTTGTTTTATATACAGGACATGGAAGCGCTACTTCCTGGGTAAGTTCGGGTTTTAGCAGTACTAATATCCTAAGTTTAAATAATCAAGAGAAGTTGCCTTTTATTTGGTCTGTTGCTTGTGTAAATGGCGACTTTGTAGGCAATACTTGTTTTGCTGAGCAATGGTTGCGGGCAATAGATAACAATGGCGATGCTATTGGAGCTGTTGCTACTTTTATGTCAACCATCAATCAAAGCTGGGATCCTCCAATGGAAGCCCAAGACGAAATGGTGGATGTATTGGTTGAATCTTATTCCAACAATATCAAGCGTACATTCGGCGGATTATCTTTTGCCGGCTGCTTTAAAATGAATGATACTTACGGCGATTATGATATGACTGATACCTGGACGATTTTTGGAGATCCTTCTCTAATGGTTAGAACCGATAATCCTCAAACTATGACTGTCAGCCATCCAACAGCCATCCCTATTGGCGTTGGAAGTATTCAAGTAAACTGCAATGTAAATGATGCTTTTGTTTGTTTGTCAACAGACACCATTATTGGGACAGCAACAGTTAGCGGAGGAGTTGCCACTGTTAATTTTGCTCCATTTACTACTATTGATACCTTTACTGTTGCGGTAACTGCCTATAATTATATTCCTTATATCGGAGAAGTTATTATCATTCCTGCTTCAGGACCTTATGTTTCTTACAGCGCTCATACTGTCAACGATCCAACAGGAAACCTTAACCATCAAGCAGATTATGGGGAAAGCATCAACTTAGATTTGGAATTGACAAATGTTGGCTCCAATCAGGCAGATAGTGTATATGCTGAGATTTCTTGTTCAAATCCTCATATTAGCTTAACCGACAGCATGGAAACGTATGGAGATATTGCTAGCTCAATTGCTGTTAACGCTTATAATGCTTACAGTTTTGATGTTTCCGATTCTATTACAGACCAAGAAGTTGTCAGTTTTAATATTAGTATTGGCGATAAAAATTCGAATAATTGGACAAATACTTTCAGTTTAACTGCCAATGCTCCAAATCTTAAGTGTGCAAGCAATCTTCTTATTGATGATGCTGCTGGAAATGCAAATGGAAGACTTGATCCTGGCGAAACCGTAAACATATTAATAGATACGTGGAACGCAGGTCATGCAGATCATCTAGCAACAACAGCAACATTAAGTTCTACCAATCCCTACATCACCATTAACAACGGAAATCATAATTATACTTCCATAGATAGCGGAGGAATAGTTTCTGCTAGCAGTTTTAACGTGAGTCTTAACTCCTCCTGCCCTATTCCAAGTTTAGTTGACTTTGTCTATACTGTAGGAAACGGAGCTTATCAAATTACACAAATATATACCATCAATATTGGGATTGTAAGTGAAGATTTTGAAACAGGTGATTTTAGTCAATTCCCATGGACTTTTAGCGGCAATCTTGATTGGGAAATTGATAATCAAACATTCTATGCAGGAAGCTATAGCGCAGTTTCAGGAAATATTGGAAACAATCAACAAAGCGATATGATTATTAGCTTAGATGTTATTAGTCCTGACAGCATTAGCTTTATGAAAAAAGTTTCCTGCGAAGCCGGAATTCCTGGATATGCTTGGTACGACTATCTTGATTTTTCCATAGACGCTACTTCTCTAGGAAGATGGGACGGAGAAATAAACTGGTCGAAGGAACAATTTTACGTTTCTAATATTGGTTTACGTACTTTTAAGTGGAGGTATTATAAAGACGGATATGTTTCAGATGGTTCTGATTGCGCTTGGGTTGATGATATTATCTTCCCACCCTCATATTCTATAACTACCAATCTTTTTGAAGAAGAAACAGGTAATTTTATGGTATCTGCATATCCGAATCCCTTTTCCTATTCATTTGTTCTTCGTTATGCGATTAGTGAACAGTCTGATATTCTTATTCGGGTTTACAACCAAACAGGTCAAATGGTAAAAACCATAGAATATAAAGATAAGCAAGCTGGACTTTATCACGAAAGCATTGTTACCGATGAGTTATCAGCAGGAATCTATATTTGCGAAGTAATTAGTAATAAGGGAGTTAAAACCCTTAAGCTAATTAAACAAAACTAAGCAAAAGCTTTAATCATTAATAGTGTAAGATTAATTCTGAGAATCTGCTTAAAGCAAATCGGGTATCTGAAAGTAATTCACCATTTGCAATAATCACTGGAAATGCTCCAATATTAAATCGCTGATTAAAATTATTGGCAAAAGCAGCAGCCTCTTTTGGGGATTGAAAGTTTCCTATTGTATATGCATTTCCATTATTAAAGGGATAAATAGTAATATCTTCCATTTTTAACTGGTATTTCGTAGCATAATACTCTGCTTTGTCAGCTTCTTTTATGAAACCAATTTGCAATGCATAATTTGCGTAGGGTGATATTCGGATATCGGTTTTTCCTTTATTATCTATTTTTAGTTGCTTTGCCTTAACTCCTTTTTCTAAAAACATTGATTTCACAGCCAATGAACGCTTATGACACAAATCCATGTTAAATTCTTCATTTCCCCTGATATCTGAATGAGATACGATATTTAAGAATAAATCATCATATTTTTTTAAGCTGTCAGCAATTTCTTGAATAATAAGCTTGGAAGATTGTTTTAGTTCAGCTTGCTGAAAGTCAAAGAATATAGCTCTTCCTCCATAAGCTTCTGCACAAAATCTTTCTTCTTTGGGAGGCGGGGGAACGACTGTATCTTTTTCAGGAAATCGAAAAGTATAAATATCATCTCCACCTTTTCCTTGATTTGATCTGTTTGATGTAAAAAAGCCTTTTGGATGTTCAGAATAATTGTAGGCAAAATCATTACCTCGCGAATTTATGGGATGCTTTAAGTTAAGGGGTTTCGTCCATATATTATTATCTCTTTTTACTGCATAATAAATATCCAAGCCTCCATAACCAGGGTGTCCGTTGGAAGAAAAGAACAAAGTATCTTCATACATATATGGATACATTTCATCGCCTGGGCTATTTATTTGCTCACCTAAGTTTTGGGGCTTTCCCCATTCTCCATTTTCCTTTTTGGAATAATATAAATCACTTCCACCAAAAGAAGGAGTAATGGAATTAGAAGCAAAAATCATTTCGTTGCCTTCTTTATTGACATATGCTTGAGCAAAAGAAGGTATTGCCTTGGTTTCTTTAAAACTTAGAACTTTTTCGTTACTAATAGCTTTACTCTCTTGATTGAATTTTGCGGTGTAAATTTGAAAGTCTTGTTCCTTTTCTTCCCAAGAAGTTTTTAGTTTTTTAGCAGTATAATAAATTGTATTATTCTCATCAATGGTAAACATACTGTATTCAAATTCTTCACTTATGGAAAAAGGAGATATTTTTTCTGGATTTGAATAAGAAGTATAATAAAGAAAAGATATGGATTGTTCTTTCCAGCTATCTTCTAATTCTAATGTTTCAGCTTTTTTTTCTTTAACAGATGCTAAGTTTCTTTCTGAAACAAAGAAAATGTTTTCGCCATTTTTAAGGGCACAAAAATCAGCTCCGGCAGTATTTAATTTTGTTGCATTTTCGACGATAATCGGACTAGTGAAATTAGCCCATTTTTTTAGCGAATCACAAGAGGCTAATCTTTGATCTAAAATATATCGATTATCTATAAAAATGGATGAAGATTTCTGATAGTATTCTTTAGCTAAATCATATTTTTCATTAATTCTTAATATCTCCGCGTAATAAAAAAGGTATTCCGGTTCAATTTTTTTTTCTACCACTTCTGAAAAAATAGCTTCCGCTTTTTGATAATTGTATTCTGCAATATAACAAAAGCCTAGATTGGCTAAAGAATATTTGTCAATCCTTCCTTTGTTATAATCAACTAGATACAGCTCTTTAGCTTTTGAATATTCCCCGTTTTTAAAAAACTCATCTGCTTTAACAGACTGTGCAGACAACTGTAATGAAAAGCAACAAAAAAAAGCTACACATATAAAAATAATAATCTTCCCTCTATACAACATATGAAATTTTCAATGATTAATTAAACATTGGAACAAAAGATGCTCTGGATATTTTGGAGTTTTCTGTAAAAATATAATAAACCAGATTAATCTCGTGGGATCCAGAAGTATAATCTTTCACTTCAGACAAGGTTAAATCATAAGCATAACCCAATCTGAATTTATCAAAATAGAATCCTGTCATAAAAACAACAGCATCTTGATGACGATATGATGCTCCTAACCACACTAAATTCTTGTATAAAACTCGTGTGTTAAAATCTAATTGAAAAGGAGTATTCGCTTGGTATCTAAACAAAACAGAAGGTTCAACAATAAAATCATCTTTTTTAAGATAAACTCCTGAGTTTAAAAAATAGGTTCTTTCAATCGGATTTTCAATATTATCCATTACTTGAAACAAATCTTTTCTTATCTGTAAGAGATTAAAAACAGAGACTCCAGCATACCATTTTTCTTTATCGGTATATAAGACACCAAAATTCGCATCTGGACAAAACTGATTATTAAAGGCGTTAACAATAGCTGGGTCATCTGGCATATCGGTTGTTAATTTCTCTCCATCAATTACGTGCTGAAAGAACACACCTGCTATACCAAAAGAAAGTTTTTTAGTATAGTCGTCTGAAAGACGAAGGTGATATGCAAAAGACACATTCATTCCTGTTCTTCTGGAAGGACCAGTAACATCGTTGAAAAACTGGCCACCAAAACCTACATTTTTACCCAAATATCCGTGAGCAGAAAGTGATTGTGTAACAGGAGCTCCCTGTATTCCAACCCATTGTCTGCGGAAATTAAAATTTACGGGTATGTAGTTTTGTGTACCTGCAATGGCAGGATTTAACACAAAATCATTAAGCATATACTGGCTTTCTAAAGAGACTTGTTGTGCTTTCAAAGAAGTGAAAGCAAAAAGCACTAAGGCAAAAAGTAATAATCTTTTCATATTGTTTATTTTGTTTTTTCTTTTTCTATCTAATTATCTTACAATAGTTATAGTTCCTGTTTTAACTTCAATATCATCGCGTAATTTGATAATATAATAATAGGTTTCTGCTGGTACAGCATTGCCGTTATAAGTTCCATCCCATGGTATTTCATAGCCTTTGGATTCAAAGACAAATTTTCCCCATCTATTGTGAATTTTCACGCTACAGTTAGGATATAAATGAATATTTTCAATTATCCAGGTATCGTTATAAGCATCTCCATTAGGGGTGAAAGCAGAAGGAATACTAATACACTCAATCATGTATTTATCAACATAGGCACTATCGGTTTCAGTACAGCCATATATATCGCTTACACTGACAGAATAAAAACCTTGGTCTAAATCATAGATATGATCAGTAATATCTCCGTTTGACCATAGATAAGAATAGCTTCCTGTTCCTCCACTTGCAAAAACATAAACTTCTCCATCCTTGTTATCAATACAAGAAACATCTATTATATCAAAAGCTAATTCTATTGGATCGGATTCATAAATTGTTATTGTTTCAATCGTAAAACATCCATTAGAATCTGTTACTGTAACCGTATAAGTACCAGCAGTAATATTTTGCAGATCTTGGGTTGTTGCTCCGTTTGACCACTGATATGTATAAGGAGCAGTTCCTCCAAATACTTCTATATCAATATTTCCAGTGCTTCCGCCATAACACTCAACATCGTCGGTTGAGATATTTAAAACCAATGGTTCAGGTTGGGAGATAATCAGCATGGTAGAATTTGAACAGCCGAAAGTATCAGTAACAACCACCATATAAGTATCAGCTTTCATGTATAGTACATCTTCGGTAATTGCCGCTAAAACATAATCTGAATTAAACCACTGGAAAGAGTAAGGAGCAGTTCCTCCACTTACGGTCAAATCAACGGAACCATCAGATAATCCATGACAAGAAACATCTTGGTGGATAAAAGTAAAGGCAATTTGATTGGGTTGTAAAATTTCAATGGTATCAACTAGTTCAATCATATTTGCATCAGTAATAGTAAAAATATAATTACCCGCAACAAGATTGGTTAAAATGGATACTGTATCTGTGGAATTCCAATCATAAGTATAAGGCGGAACTCCACCCTGTGCATAGAGATATATTTCTCCGTCATCACCTCCGTGGCAAGTAACATTCTTTTGTACAACTTGATAACCAAGAGGAAGCAAAGGCTCAAATATTTGAACATCATCTATAACTGAACATGAGTTTGCATCCGTTACTGTAACCGAATAAATTCCAGCAGGAATAGTAGAAAGGTCTTCGGTTACTGCACCATTAGACCAATTATATTGATAAGGTGGAACACCTCCGCTAACAGTTAAATCGATAGACCCATCAGTACCTCCGTTGGAACTAACATCAACGGTTTGAAAGCTAAGCAGGATTTCAGTTGGAGAATTGATTGTTAAGGTATCTGTTATTGTGCACAAATTTGCATCTTTAATAGTAACTACATATTGATCTGCAACAAAATCTATTAAATCTTTAGCCACATAAGACATTTGATACTGTGAATTTTCCCATGAAAAAGTATATGGTGGTGTGCCTCCAAATACATTAATGTCAATTCTTCCATCTTGGGACATGTAGCAATTAGCATCTGTGACCAAAGCAGTATTGTATAGCAAGGGAGGTTCTTGAATTATGGCAGATTCTGTAGAAGTACAGGATTTGCTATCTGTAATTGTTACAGAATAACTACCTGCACTTAGGGAATTTACATCCTCTGTTAAACTACCATTGCTCCAGCTGTAATTGTAAGGGGGAGTTCCTCCCCAAGCAGTTATATCAATTTCTCCGTCTGCTAATCCGTTACAACTAATATCAAAAGCCTGATGAGAAGAGTTTAAAGCTGTATTTGGTTGTGTAACAATAGCAGAATCAGTTGCTTGACAACCATTGCCATCAGTAATCACAACGGAATACATTCCTGCAGCTAATGAATTTATATCCTGAGCGGTAGAACCATTAGACCAAGAATAAGAATACGGTGGAGTTCCTCCTGTAAATTCTAAATCAATACTTCCTGTATTCTGTCCAAAACAATTAACATTTGTTGGTGTTGTTGTAGTGATTATTTTTGGGGCTTGTTTAATTTCAACAATATCAAAGGCTGAACAACCAGTTGAAACATCAATAACGCGTACATCGTAATATCCTGCTGTAAGATTTGAAATACTGCTAGTTGTGGCTCCTGTTGACCAAGTAGTAATAAAAGGTCCTGTTCCACCTGAAATACTAACTGATGCTGAACCATTATTTCCTCCAAAACAACTTACATGAGAAAACGTAATTTGCACTGTATGACAAGGAGGAGGAGCATTGCCATCAACATCTTCAGGGATAACAGTAGTTTCAGCAAAACAAATTACCGAAATAAATACCGTTTGTAATAATACTAAAATAAGTCTCTTCATTCTTTTAAAATTTTTATCGCACAATAGTTACTGTTCCATTATATGGTTCGTCTCCATTATTCAAATCAATAATATAATAATAGGTTTCTGCTGGGACAGCGTTACCCTTGTAAGTCCCATCCCAAGGTTCGGTATAAGAAATGGATTCAAAAACTTTTTTGCCCCATCTGTTAAATACCAAGACTTCGCAATTAGGATATCGGTCAATATTTCTTAATACCCAAACATCATTTATTCCATCAGCATTTGGAGAGAAAGAAGAAGGAATAAACAAACAAGGTTCAAAACTTTGGTCAATAAAGAAATCAATAGATTTGGTACATCCATTATCATCTGTTACAACAACATTATAATAACCCGATGCTAAATTGGCAATATCTTCTGTAAATTCTCCATTCGACCAATTAAACACATAATTCTGTGTTCCACCAATGATACTTAAATCAATTGCTGCATCCTCTTGGTCTTTACAAGAAAGAGGAGTTATCTCATAATCCACTATTATTTCTGGGAATTGTCCTAAGAAAATACTCTCAGAAGCCTTGCAGCCCATACTGTCTTCTACTTCTACTTGATATGTTCCAGAAGTAAGCATGCTAATATCTTCTGTTGTTGCTCCGTTGGACCAAGAATAAATATAAGGAGTGGTGCCTCCTGTAACAGTAATATCTATACTTCCGTCATTGCCATCATAGCAATTAACAATACTAGTATTATAAGTAATTAACAGAGAATCTGGTTGATTAACAACAAAAGTGTAATCTTGTGAGCAATTATTAATATCGCTGATGATAACATGATACACTCCAGAAGCTAAATTATCATAGATTTCAAAAGATGTATTAATAACATAAGAAGTATCATCCCATGTAAGCCTGTACGGTGTAGTACCTCCATAAATCTGTAAGGCAATACTTCCATCTCTATAGGCATTACAACTGGCATCAACAATATCAAACAAAGCGTAAATACTGGTATCGGGTTGATTAACCATGCCGCCAGTGTATGCAAGACATCCTTTACTATCTGTAATAGTTACAGTGTACATTCCTGCTCCAATATTAGATAAATCTTCCTGTGTGCTTCCATTTGACCATGAGAAAGAATAAGGAGCTGTTCCGCCATTTACACTTAAATCAATACTTCCTGAATTTCCTCCATGGCATCTTACATCTGTTATTAAGAGACTTGCAGATAAAGCTTCGGCAGGCTCATTAACATAAACACTGTCAATCATATCACATGAGTGTGCGTCACTAACCGTAACATAATACATTCCTGCTGTAAGTCCAACAATATCTTCAGTTGTTGCTGTGGTTGACCACAAATAAGTGTATGGAGGAATTCCTCCTTGAACACTTAAGTCAATTTCGCCATCATTACCTCCAAAACAAGAAACATCTGTAACAGCAAAACTTAATTCAATTTTATCAGGTTGTTGAATAGTAATGCTAATAGAATCCTGACATAAATTATCATCGGTAACTAAAAGATGATATGTTCCAGCAGTAAGTTGAGAAATATCTTCTGTGGTTACAATTAATTGATTATAATTTACATCAGACCATTGATAGGTATAAGGAGGTGTGCCTCCAAAAGTAGTTATGTCAATACTTCCTGTATTGTTTCCATAACAATCCACATCTATATGTGTTTCTGAAAGTGTAAGAGGATCTGCTGGTTCAAAAATATCAATACTTACAATCTTTTCGCAAGCATTATCATCTGTAACTGTAATTGTATAAGTTCCTGCTGTTAACATAGAAACATCTTGCGTTGTTGCACCATTCGACCATAAATAGGTATAGGGCAATGTACCTCCGTTTACATCAACATCAATACTTCCAGTATTGCCACCATAGCACAAAACATCTACAGTAGTATAATTTACCATGATTTCGGCAGGTTCATTAATTACAAAGTGATCGACAATAGTACAGCCGTTATCATCTGAAACCGTTACAGAATAATTACCTTGTGATAATCCGCTAAGATCTTCAGTAGTTGCACCGTTCGACCATAAATATGTATATGGTATTGTTCCTCCATCAACAGTAATATCAATTGTACCAGAACTATTTCCATAGCAATCAACATCATTAACAATAGACGAAAGGCTAAGTGGTAAAGCAGGTTCATCAATTACAAACTGAGTAAAACTAACACAGCCGTTTGCATCTGTAATAATAACATAATGTGTTCCTGCAGGAATATTATTCATTGTTTCTGTAGTATTAGAAGAATAATATACTTGACCTGTTGACCATTCATAACGATAAGGTGGTGTTCCGTTTACAATGTGGGCGGTTGCCGAACCGCTGCTATTTCCATAACAATCAACATCAGAAGTGGATGTAATTTCCACGTAGTAATCAGCAGATTGCAGCCTAAATGGTGCCTGCGGATAGGTAGAGAAGCCTCCTAATTGCCAGGTTTCATTATGCCATGGAATTTTTATCGCAAACATATTATAGGATTCATCCAACAATGGACCTAAGGAATAGTTAAGCCCTCCAAAAACAACTGCAGGAGTACAAACTCTTTTCCAGAAACACCATTTGCAAATAGGACAAATCTTTGGTCCACATGGCTTTTTCAAATTTACACAAACTTCAGGAATAATTGTAACACTAGGGACATCTATATGAAATTCAAGAGCTTGCATCGTAAAATCAAAAGCTATACTATCGTAAGTATTATTTGTGAATTGATTCGAAAGAGAATAGGTCGTAGTAATATCCATAAATTCATAATTGCATGGAAAATCAAAGCTTAAATCGTGATCCATTCTATACAATATGCGATCTGAAGAGCCTGATGAAACTAAGCTTCCACCTTTTGTTCTGACAGTATAATCAACAACACTCGGGAATTCCATCTCTGCCCAAATTTTTGGATTAAACTTCATTTTTTGCTGATTGTGGTCAAGGACATTAAACCCACAGGTAAATAATGTATAACCAACTTCTATTCCACTCCATGTCCATGAATTTTGAAGATTACCAAAAAATGTACTTACATAAGGAATATTTAATGCGCCAATAAATTTAGGAATATCAAAATACAAGCGAATATACTCTTCCGGGTCATAAATATTGGCATAACGCATTAAATTTTTATTTGGTGCAACCCAAACGGAATCATTGATTAAAGAAGGGTAATTTAGTTCAAAAGTTGTGATGTCGAGAGGGTCTGTATAAGAATACGGCCAAGTTACATTCATTTGACTTCCATTCATTACAATAATGTGATTTCTGTCAAATTCCAGTAATTTATAATCTTCATCTATATGAATGTCAACAATATCAAAATTAGCACAAGAAAAAAAGCAGAGTTTAGCCGCTAAAGAAAAGCCTAATTCAATTTCACAACCCATGGAAAATTCCATTTCATAATCATCTGCAATAATATCACAATTAGTAGCATCAGGGATGAATTCGGTTTCAATAGTGATGTTTTCTCCTTTATTAAATGTTCGGGCAGCCGGCATAGTCAAATTAACATCAACAGGATAATTCAAATCTAGTTGTTCTGTTCCGAGTTTAAAAATCAAATAAGGAGAAATTCTCCCCCAAGTAGCAGCAGTAGCTTGAGCTCCAAACTGTTGGCCAACAATTGTAGTAATACCTCCAATGCTTGATGATTCATTCCATCCATCACCCACAACTGTTCCATCTAAAGGTCGCCAATTAATATCTGCAATAGAGCCGTTCTTCCACATACTTTGGTTTTGCGTGTTGAAAGGAACATAATGATTAACCAATGTATCTTGTGCAAAAACTTGAAAACTGCAGAGAATACTTATTAAAATAAACAGGCTTTTTTTCATAACTTAAAACTTAATAGTCTGGAAACTTTTTATAACGGCTTGTCGTTCGATTTCATCCATCATTTTAGGATAATTTGCAACAGCAATAAAACTCCTATTCAAATCCCCTGTGAAAAACATTAAACGAAGAAAATCTACCCCTTTAATGTTAAATTCCATTATATATAACTTTCCTGTATATCCATAATTCGTTTTAATATCCATTTCTTCGATTAATGATGCTCCTTGCATCTCAAGGTGTTCCGCTGTCATGTTTTCAGTTACCATGACGTAAGGATAATCTCCTAAATAATCAATAGCAATAGAAGAAGATGTTTGAACATGAAGAAAAACACTTTCGTTTTCCATTTTTACAAAATACCGTGGGGGTCTAAAACTCAGTCCAATACTGTCTAAAAAATATTCTTTGTCATCTAAATCACTGACATCTATGTTTTTAGCATTTTTGTATCCCAGCGTATCTATTAGTAATTCCTGAGAAAAAGAAAAATCGACCGAAAATATCAGCAAAATCATACTGATTAACAGCACTTTGTACAAATGTTTCATACACGAAAAAATTTTTATAAAAATACAGTATTTTGTTAAATTGTAAAGGTTTTTTTTATTTTTTTTATTTTTTTAATAAAATCTAAGATATTTTTGTACATTTATCGACGAAAAATTGAAAACTTATTTTTTCTCATATGTCTCATTCACAGTCAAATAAACATCTTTTAATGAAAAAAATTTATCAAAAAAGCGTCTTCATCTTTAGCTTAATTTTTCTTGCCTTAATACTTATCTCCCCACAACAATTAAAAGCAGACAATTATTATTGGATTGGAAACGGAGGAAATTGGACAGATTTATCCCATTGGGCAACTACTTCAGGGGGAAGCACCCTGCATACAAGCCTCCCTCAAGCTGGAGATACTGTGTTTTTCGACCATAATTCCTTTAGTATAAGTGACGAAGTTGTTCTTATTGATACTTCTTATATTAATTGTCATGTCATTGATTGGCAAGCAGCAACAAATCAACCTAATTTTATTGGGACTTCATATAAAGACAGTTTAATTATAACGGGTGATTTTCTTTTAAGCGATTCTGTCAATTTTGATTTCGTTGGAA
Source organism: uncultured Prolixibacteraceae bacterium (assembly GCA_964550505.1). Lineage (GTDB taxonomy): Bacteria > Bacteroidota > Bacteroidia > Bacteroidales > CAZJZP01 > CAZJZP01. The sequence goes on from CAZJZP010000003.1 coordinate 23,478, forward strand.
ATTTGTTTTTTCTAAATACTGCTCCAAGCATTCAACACATCCAACTTGGAAACAATAGTATTAAAAACAATATTTATATCAATACTGGAACGCTAAGATTATTGGACGAATTTATTCAAAGCAATGGAGTTGTGCATCACATAAATGGAGAACTATCTCTAAATGGAAATAATTTTAGTTGTAGGCATTATAATCTTGATACTGCTACTACTTCTTCTATTACAGTCAACTCTCCTGCTATTTCAGGCTCTGACACATTATATGTAAGAGGACATTTCTTTTTAAATCCAGCACATAGTTTGGCATTTACCGGACCTATCTATTTTTCCAACAATAAAAACGAGCTGTATTCTATCGATTTTTCAACACATTTATTTAATGGTGATTTTTATTTCGGCTCAGGGAAGTACAATCTTTTATCTGAAATTAACTGTAATAAATTAAGCTTTTTAGAAAGTCAAAGTTTTGATGCCAATGCAAACAGTATTTCCTGTAATCAATTTATCTGCAACTCTCCTCTTACTCAAAACATGGATTTTGACAATTGTGACATTGCTGTTTTTGGGGCTGATGACGCAATAATAATAAATGCTCGGGACATTAATCCTGATGCCTTTCAATTAAGTAATTTCAGATTACTTTATTCAGGTCTTGACACCGTTCGTATATTTGCTGAAAGAGATGCCAATCCTATTTTAGTTAACGTTTTTTATCTTAATGCAGCCTATCATGAATTTATCAGCGACATCTCTGCTGACAGTATTATTGTTTATCCTGGAAGAAAAATGATGTTATTTCAGGGAACAACAATGAATTTTAATAAACTTATAGCTTTTGGTGATTGTGGAAATTATATCTACATTAATGCTTCCTGTGACGAATGCACAGCAGCACTTCCAATAATTAAGAAAAATAGTGGCGCTGAAAATCTTGCTTATTGTATCTTCAGAAACATTGAAGGTCAGGGAATTATAAATGCCGCAAATTCTTATGACGAGGGAAATACCAGTGGCATAAATATCAGTGAACCAACAGCCACAAACACCTATTATTGGGTCGGAAATCAAGGAGTATGGCACAATCCTATGAATTGGTCAACAACAACAGGAGGAGCAGCAGGAAGCTGTATTCCTTCTCATAAAGATAATGTCATTTTTGATGCTAATTCTTTTAGTGGGAATGACACTGTTTTTCTCTTTGAAAATGCATATTGCAATAAGATGAAATGGGAAAATCTAAGCACTATCCCAAGTCTTTTCGGCGAAAACATTGATATCTCCATTAACGATAGTATTACTTTTCACGCAAATCTTAATCTTGCAGTGGATGGCTCTTTTACTCTGCATAACGAAAGCGGTGATACTTCAAACATTGTTTCTAACGGTGTAAGCTTTAGCGACACGCTCATTTTCAATGGAAGCGGATATTGGAAATTTGAAGATGATGGGCAAGTTGATGCTCCAATCTGTCTGTTCTCAGGTGGTTTGGATTTTAACGAGAATAGCATTCAAACGCATGGTTTTATCAGCAATTATAATAACACCAGAGAAATAAACATTAGCAATGCCCGTATTTTTCTTAATGGAGAAGGGATTATTTGGAACATTGATAATACGGCAAGTTTAACTTACGCGGCAGGTGGTTCGAAAATAACAACCAACAACAGCAATCCGGCATCAGCTATTTTTATTGGAGGGAATCTCTCTTATGACAGTTTATTTATCGAAAACACTTCCACTCAAATAAACAATAATAATTTCTTCGATTTAGTATCTGTTAAAGCTGGTAGTAGTTTAATCCTGGAGGCATTGTCAACATTGACTTTAGATTCTCTCATTGCAAATGGAAATTGCGCTGAAAGAGTTCAAATACTTTCTTCTAGTTTATCTAATGATACAGCTACCATTATCAAAACATCTTACGATACCTTATTTGTTGATTACGCTATGATAAATAATGTAGTTGTTGATACCAGTGGTGGTAAAGAATATAATGCGTCCAATTCCATTCTATTAAACAATTGTAATGGATGGAATCATACGCCTTCTTTAGCTGGAATGACTTATTACTGGATTGGAAACAGCGGAGAATGGAACGATACGTTACATTGGTCTGCCACTTCAGGAGGAAGTCCTTTTGGTTGTATTCCTGGAATAAACGACACCGTCATCTTTGATGAAAATTCATTATCCATGAATTCAATTGTTGACATTAACACCAAGGCATGGGCTTATGCTTTTTACACAAATAATATCAGCGATTCTCTTCAAATTAATCTTAAACAAGATTTGTACTGTGCACATGAAATCTTTTTTGATGATTCCGTAAAAGTAATTGATGAAAGCAGGGATAATTATATTCACATTATTCCCAAAGATACTAATGCTTTATTAACAACAGAATCCACTTTTATTGAAGCGAATATAGTATTCGTTGGTTCTAGTATAAATGACACACTTTTCTTACAAGACAGCCTTAGTCTTGGACATCTCTATGCGATGGAAATCGAACAAGGAAGTTTTTTCAGCAATAATCAAAATATTAAATGCGGAACGTTTTCACTTATCAACGATAATCCGAAAAAACTGAATTTAGGGAAATCTACTCTGGAGATAATGTATTCTTTTGAAATAGAAAACAATACTAACCTTAATTATAATGCTGACAGCTCGCTTATCAGAATAATTGGACATCCGAACCTAACCACTACTAGTTTTTATGGCAATGATGAAAATTTCTTTGATTTAAGCATTGAAACATTTAATGATAGTTTAGCTAATGCATATTTTGAAACTGAGATATACGGAGATAATCAATTCCACCACCTCACCATCTTAGCAGGAAATCAAGTATTGTTTGAAGCTGGTAAAACACAAACGATGGATAGTCTGATTGCTATTGGAAGCTGTATTGACAGTATTTATTTGTCCTCCACTTCAGCAGGAAACATAGCTAATCTTAATAAGACAGCTGGCGATTCCTTATATATTGAAGTTGCTGTTCTTACCGACATCAATGCTGTTTCGGGAGGAAAAGCTCTTTTTAGCACTGATAATGGTGGAAATAATCCAAACTGGACTTTTTATTCCAATAAAGTTACTAATGCTGATTTTACTTGGCTATTGCCCTCCTGCTATGGAGACAGTAGTTTCTTTATCAACACTTCAGATGTTTATAACGGAGATATTGCTAACCTCAGTTATTCCTGGTATTTTGGAGATAATGATACTTCTAATCTGACAAACCCAAGTCATTTATATCCAGTTGATTCCGACTATGATGTTTCTTTGGTGTCAGAATATATTAATGGTTGTCGTGATTCAATTACCAAAACCATTACCATTAACAGAGCTGTTGTTTCACTTAATTGCAGCGATGCAAATCAAATCATTTGCGAAGATGAAAGCGTTACATTTACAGCCGTTTCTAACAAAGCTTCCCAAACTTATGACTTCTATTTAAACAATAACTTAGTTCTTACAGATAGCATTTATACTACAGATTCATTACAAAACGGAGATGAAGTCTTTGTTGTAGCAACATACAATAATTGCACAAAACATAGTGATACGTTGTCATTTATTGTTAATCCTAGGCCTATCATTTCTTTAGTCTGCGATGATATTGATTTGGAAATTTGTCAAAATGATACTGTACGTTTTCAAGCTTCTAATGCAGATATTTATCAATTTTATCTTAACGGAAGTCCTATTGGAACTTATGATACTACTTCAAGCTTAATTTTATCGACAATTAATGACAATGATACTATAACAGTTAAAGGAAAATATACTGCATCGAATTGCGAAAGCTATTCTGCTGATACTTTAATTTTTGTTGTTCATCCCTTGCCCATTAGCAATATTGTTTCTGTTCTTCCTAATGACACTATTTGTAGCGGGGAATTAGTTACTATCACTGCTGATGGTGGAAATCTTTATGAATTCTTTATCAATGGTATTTCACAAGGAATACCAACAATGAGTAATAGTTTTTCAACCACAGCTTTTGCTAATAATGATATTGTGAATGTTGAAGCAACAAATGTTCAGGGGTGCAAGGCGTTAGCTGCTAATCCTCAGGAGATTACTGTTTTCCCAACTCCTATTCTGAGCTTTAGCTGTTCAGACCCAAATAGTGAAATATGTACGGGACAAAATGTTGATTTTCTTGCTTCTGGAGCGAATGAGTATGAATTTTTCATTAACGGAATATCTGTTCAAGGACCTTCATTTTCCAATTCATATTCAACAACAGGACTAAATAACGGCGACATTGTAAGTGTTTCAGGAATTATTGGAAATTGTTCAGCCGATGCTGATACGGTCTTTAGTTTTGCTGTTTACCCTGATATTAGCTTGAGTGCTTTTCCCATGGAAATATGTGAAGGCGAAACCGTTATTTTCACCGCAAACGGTGATAGTATTTATCAGTTTTTAGTGAATGGAAATCCCGCAACAAGCCTTAGTTCCAACAACATTTATCAAACAGACACTTTGGGGATTGGAGATATTGTAAGCGTTATCGGAACGCCAAATGCTTGTTCTCCAAATCCGATATCAGTGCTTGTCAGACCTATTCCAACAATTCAAGTAGTTTGTTCGGATGCTGATACAACTATTTGTGAGGGAGAAATGGTTCATTTTACTGCTAGTGGGGCTAATCAATATGAATTCTTTGTTAACGGAATTAGTATTGCTCCAATCTCTTCCGTGAATATCTACAGTACAGACAGCATTCAAGATAATGATGTTATTACCGTTTTCGGAAGAAGTATATACGGCTGTGAAGCAAATTCCGACGACAATTTCACCTTTACTGTTTATCCTTATCCAACAGTAACAATGACACAATCCGATCCGGATTTAACCATTTGTCAAGGTGATACCGTTGACTTTGTTGCAAACGGAGCTGATTTATACGAATTTTTTATTAATGGAATCTCTCAAGGAGCTCCATCCGCAAATAATCTGTTCACTACATCAACTTTAGCCAATTTGAATACTGTTACCGTGAAAGGAACTACAAACTCATGCGAATCCTTATCTGACAGCAGTTTTACATATACCGTTTATCCTATACCAAACATTCAACTCTCTGCTTTAACTCCAATCACTATTTGTCAAGGAGATACCGTAAAACTTCTTGCAACAGGTGGCAATGAATATGAGTTCTTTGTTGATGGGATTTCTCAAGGACCTCCATCAGGAGTTAGCATATTTGAATCTTCTACTGTTCTTAACGGACAAACTATTAGCGTTGTCGGGAGTTTAAACGGCTGCCAAAAAAAGGCTAATGACAGCATCACAATAACGGTTCATCCTTATCCAAACTTGTCTTTCAGTTCTTCTCCCAGTGTTTCAACAATTTGCTATGGCGACAGTGTGCATATTCAAGCTTTCGGAGCATCAACTTATCAATTCTATATCGATAGCGTTCCTTATGGCAACAATGATACCATAAGTCAATTCAATTCTACAACACTGGAAGATGGGCAAAGCATTTATATTATCGGATATATTGGTAATTGCTCAGCTATTTCTGATACTGTTTTCACCTACAATGTCAATAAAATGAACTTGTCGCTGCAAAACAATAGCCAAGGAAATATGATTTGTGAAGGAGATAGCGTTGAATTTACCGCTTCTGGAGCAGATTTGTATGAATTCTTTATTGATAATATCTCTCAGGGTGCAGCTTCCACACAAAACAGCTTCACTGCTTCAAATTTAAGTCACGGACAAATCATTTCTGTTCAGGGAACTTCCAATACAACAAGCTGTGTTCAGAATGCATACGACATTGTGTGGATGACAGTTTACGGACTTCCGGTGATTAGCAGTTTAGATCCGACACAATTCTGCGAAGGTGATTCCGCAATGCTAAGCAGTAATTACACTAACGGTAATCAATGGTTCTGGGATGGAGACAGCATACAAAATGCTATTTATCAACAATATGCAGCACATGATTCAGGATTATATCATATTGATGTTCGCTTTGGAGGAGAAGGATTAGTGAAATCTATTGGATTTAATGGCAGCGGTCAATTAGGAGACGGTAGCTTTTTCAACAGCTTAAGTCCAATTGAAGTTGCAGCAATTACAAATGCTGTCGATGTCGATTGTGGATATGAATTTAGTCTGGCCTTATCAGCAAACGGCAGCGTGTATTCTTGGGGAGAAAATAGTTTTGGAGAATTAGGAAACGGCTCTTATGCTGATAATCCAAACCCACAACATTTACAATCTTTGACTAATGTAAGAAAAATTGCTGCCGGAGGAAATCATGCAATGGCAATCCTTTCTGATAGTACCGTTGTCTCATGGGGGAAAAACCAAAGCGGACAACTTGGTTACGGAAATTACGCCACAAGCAATTTTCCTTTTGCTGTAATAGGTTTAACGAATGTTGTTGATATTTCTGCTGGTGCATCACATTCAATAGCTCTGGATTCAGACGGAAAAGTTTGGGCTTGGGGTGCAAATAATTTCGGACAACTTGGTAATGGGAATAACACAACAAGTAATATCGCTTATCAAGTAACCGGATTAAGTAATATTAAAAAAATAGAAGCTGGAGCAAACCATAATCTAGCAATCGACTCTTTAGGAAATCTTTGGGTTTGGGGTGCAAATATTTCTGGTCAACTTGGAAATAGTAGTGTACAATCCTCAAATGTCCCAATAAAACTAAACTTAGAATCAAGAATGATCTTTGTTGATATTGCAGGAGGATTAGAACACAGTTTAGCTTTGGACACTAATGGATTTGTTTATAGTTGGGGAGGAAACACTCATGGACAATTAGCTCAAAATGCAACTCAAGTATTATCTCCCAAAAGAATTGATTCTATTAGCAATATTCAAGATGTCGAAGCCGCATATTATGCCTCTTATTTCATTAGAGAAGATAAAACTGCATGGGCTTGTGGACACAATAATCACGGACAAATTGGGAACAATACGCAAATAGATGCCAACTTCCCCGAGAAAATTATCGAAATCTCTGCTGCTAATAGAATTGCTGCTGGTAAATATCATGTAGCTATTGCCTTAGAAAAAGGTATTAGTTGTAGCTCTGCTCCAATTCAAATTATTGTTGATACTATTCCTGATATTATTATCTATCAAAATGGAACAACGCTTTCTACAATTGGAGGCGGAGTTTCATATCAATGGTATTTGAATGGAAATCCTATTCCCGGAGCTAATACACAACAATACATTATCTCTGCAAATGGAAATTATACCGTGGAAATAGTATTTGCTAACGGCTGTTCCGGCATTTCTGACCCGTTTAATTATAATGTTGGAATGGATGAAATTTGGAATGAAAATAACTTTGCAATAATGCCAAACCCAAATAATGGAAACTTTATTCTAGAAATCAATATTCCTCCTTTTATGTTAGAAGAAATTGAGTCAATTTCATGTTACACCATCCTTGGGGAGAAAATTATGGAAATCTCATCAAACACTCCAGCTAATCGTGTTGAAATTCAACTCATCGATGCTGCAAAAGGAATTTATTATTTAAATATTCAATCTTCAGAAAGAAGTATTACTAAAAAGTTTGTAGTAATAAACTAAGTTAAGATTGATAAATATACGCATTGTGATTGCACAAAAAAAGCTGTCTTTTGACAGCTTTTTTTATTATATAAAATTCTCTTAGATTATTCTTTTACAAAACGGAAATCACGTACTTCGTCATCCAATCTTATTCTTAGATAATAAACGCCTTTTGCCAAAGAGCTTACATCCAAACTTAATTGATGATGTCCTTTTGTTAAGGAATTTTCTTTCCATTCTTGTTGTTGTTTTCCTAAAACATCATAAATACTGATATTAAGCTGCTTGGAATCAGCATTATTTAACTCCAATGTTAATGTGTGAGCAACCGGATTAGGATATATTTGTATGCTGTTTAATCCAACTTCCTCGATTCCTGTTGCAGTAACAGATAAAATAGCTTCATTAGACGTATCTGCAGGAGAACAATTTCCACTTACAATACAACGATAATAATAATCATCCATGGATAAAGGAACGGCTGATAAGGATAAATTGGCTGTTGATACGCCACTGTATGTTCCTCCATCTGTTAGGTCTGTCCAATTAACACCGGCATTAATACTTTCTTGCCATTGGTAACTTAGATTTGTTCCTTGCGCAGTAACAGAAAAACTGGCATTATTACTTGAAACGACAGAGGTATTAGTTGGTTGCGTAATAATTTCTGGTACTGAATCCAATTTGATTACAATGGCTATCATGTTTGATGGGGA
>CAZJZP010000004.1:0-11194 GCA_964550505.1 uncultured Prolixibacteraceae bacterium
GTTTCATGACAAATAAAAACGCTCTACAACACTGTCTATAGAAAATAGGGCATTCGGTGTAGTATGAAACTTTAGTGCTATCTACCAATATCGCCAAATCGTTGATTTGGCTTTTTAAGAATGAATAAATTAAAAACAAAATACAACGCTTTGGCTCAGAGCAAACTTGAAAGTTTATTGCTTTCTACTGCCCTACTTGCCATATACTAAACGTTGGCATTTATTATGAAGAAGAAAACCATAGTAATAATAATTTGCTTGTTTTTTGCATTTAATATTAATGCTCAAGACGACGATTTATATCCAAATGATTCTATAAAAATATTTTCTGAATTGCAATCCACCAAAAATGATGAGGTTATTTTTGGCGACAAAAATAATGGATTAGAACGATGTTATAGATTTTATAATGAAAGGTGGAATCTGAATTGGATTTGTTTATATAAAAACTCAGAATTTGTTTGGTGTTGCAAAGTTGGACAATATGACGAATTTGGTCTTAGTTTGGATTATTTTAATTACAACTGTAAATTCTTTACGGACACTATTGCTTTCAAGATACCTTATGAGACGGGTAAAATATGGTTGGAATTTTTTTATTACAAGGGAGAACAGAGGATTATTACCTACTCAAAAAGTAGTAATTTAATGAAAGAATTGACTCTTAAAAGTTGGTCTGGAAAATACAAAGAATATTATGAATCTGGTATCATAAAACTTATCAGAGAAGGTGAGTTTTTTGGAGATAATAAACTTTTTAAGGGCAAAGAATATTTTTATGACGAAAATGGAAAATTGATTAATTCAATTGAAATTGATTTTTCAAAAAAAGAATAACAAATGCTAATAAACGCCGCTATATCCAAAAGGATTTCAGCGGTATGCGAAGGTCAGAAGCCCGCTTTAACTTTCTTGTAACTTGACAGGTAAGCACCACGCAATCTGCCACTACTCATAGAATTTACCGTTGACAATAATATAAGATTATACGACAAAAAATCACATCCCCCAAAAACAAAGCTCTTTTTCCTTTGTTACAGAATTAAAAATACTTAATTTTAGCTGTTCAAAAAAAAAACAATGACAATACAGGAAAAATGAGATAATAATAGCAGAATATCCCATTTTGATGATTGGATGGATAAATAATATTAAACATTAAAGTATAGATGTCAAAAATTGTTGAAAAATACGCAGAACTCCCAAAAATATTCAGAAAACCCCTTTGGAAATGGTGGCACAGAAAAATGAATAAGTACGATAGCGGGAATATTGCCAATTTTATGAACTACGGTTATGAATACTTAAACGAAGATCATAGAATACAGTTAAAAGATCAGGATGAAATTGATAGATATTGCATACAGTTGTACGACCACGTTGTAAAGAAGTTTGATTTAAAAACAAAAGATGTTCTTGAAGTTGGTTCTGGGAGAGGAGGAGGAGCTTCCTACATAAGCAGATATTATAAGCCCAAAAGCTATACAGGAATGGATATCACTAAAAGCAGTATTGAGTTTTGCAATAATCACTACAAAAATGTGGAAGCACTGAGTTTTATTTGTGGAAATGCCGAAAAATTACCTTTTGATGACAGTCTGTTCGACTTTGTGGTTAATGTTGAATCTGCCAGATGCTATAACAATCAGCTTGCATTTTTTAATGAAGTTTTTCGTGTATTAAAACCGGATGGAAAATTGCTACTCGCTGACATGATATATCCTGATGAAATTGATAAACTCCGAAGTCTAATTAAACAATCAGGATTTAATATTTTAGAAGAAACAAATATTTCAAAAAACGTAGTGTCAGCATTGGAAAAAGACTCTGAAAGAAGGGAAAATCTTATCGATGAAAAAATGCCTAAATTCTTGAGGAAACCCTTTAAAACATTTGCAGGAACATTAGGAACATCGAGATATGATAATTTCGCAAGTGGAACATTTCAGTATTTGAGTTTTATTTTAGAAAAACAAACAAAATAAAGCAATATCAGCCTTTTCGAAATAGTTGTTTTTCTTAATCTTTAACCTATTTTATTGAAAATCAGTTTTTTTGGTTAAAAATAGAGAACTGCTCCTATATAATTAAAAATATCTTCCTTTTTCTTTTGTATTAAAAAAATACTTATATTTGTCCTAATAAATTACAGCTATATAGAAGAAAAAAGTGCTAAAAACAATTTAATTTAATGGACATGTTCCTTTTTTGGGATGATAAAGTGGATAGTATTAACAAATGAAACAATAGGTTTCGCAAACAAATAGTAATATAAAAGTGCGGCGTCAGCACGATAAAAACTGACAAAATAACATGAAAAAATGTAAAATTATTTTGATTGTTTTAACTGTGATAGCAATTAAAACAAATGCTCAAATCCCAAATAATGGATTTGAAAATTGGACAACAGTTGGAAGTTACGAAGATCCTAATGGTTGGGCGACAATGAACTCAATATGTACAGGTCCTTTTTATTCTTGTACAAAATCAACAGACCATTATCCGGCTTCTGTTGGTAATTTTTCTATGCGAATAGAAAATAATACATCATTAACCCAAATGACAGGTGGATGGGGCATGGCTATAACAGATACAATGGCTTATCCTTTTGAAGCTGCATTTCCTATTATAGGTAATCCAACGAGTCTTTGCGGATATTATCAATATACTTCACTGAATAATGATTCTATGTTTATCAGCATCGTTTTTTTTAATAATAGCATAAGGATTGGAGATAATACATTTAGGACAGGGACTTCTACTTCTTCTTGGACATCTTTTGTTCTTCCTCTTACTTATCCTTTAGCTGATAGCGCTACATTATATATGGCTCCTTTTTATCCAAACGGGCCAACTAGTGGGCCAAAAGGAAATTCAGTACTTTATGTTGACAACCTAAGTTTTGATAGTCTTATTATTTCAGTACCAGAACAAATGCAAAAAACACCAGTATTCAGCGTATATCCAAATCCTGCTTCTGACATTCTTAGTTTCGATATCAATAATCCAAACAAAGAAAAACGGACATTGAATATTTATACTATGCAAGGATCTCTCGTAAAATCGGAAATACTGATAGAAAATCAACGAGAAATCAATATTATGGATTTAAGCAATGGAGTATATATTGTTGAAATGAAATCTAAGGAATGGACAGAACAGCAGAAATTGATTATACAAAGATAGATTTCTCACCAACTCATCATAAAAAATAAATAGAAATGCGTTCGTGGTACAAAAATACAAACCACGAACGCAGTTATATTATGATATTAATATATTGCTTTAAGGTTTTAAAAAAACCATTTCCCCAAAAACAAAGCTCTTTTTTCTTTGTTACAGAATTAAAAATACTTAATTTTAGCTGTTCAAAAACAAAAACAATGACAATACAAGAAAAAGAAGCAAAAATAATAGCGGAATTTGCCCATTTTGATGATTGGATGGATAAATATAATCTGCTGATTGAAAAGGGAAAAGAATTGCCAGAGATGGCAGAAGAGTTGAAAACAGAAAATCGCTTAATCAAAGGATGTCAATCACAAGTTTGGCTGCATGCAACATATAATTATGGCAAGGTTTTTTTTATTGCCGACAGTGATGCGCTGATAACCAAAGGAATTGCCTCTCTACTCTTGGAAGTGCTTTCCGGAGAAAGTCCTGACGATATTATCAACAACCAAATGGAATTTATCGACACTATCGGCTTGAAAAATCATTTATCGCCCAATCGCTCTAACGGTTTGCTGGCGATGATTAAACAAATGAAACTCTATGCAATGGCATTTAAAGCCAAAGAAATGAGTAAATAAAACAGAATTGTAATGAAAGATAAAGAAATATTGAAAGACAAAATCATCACTGTACTAAAAACGGTTTATGATCCTGAAATACCAGTTAACATATATGATTTAGGTTTGATTTATAATATCGAAATCGAAGATAAAAAGCTGCGTATTATCATGACACTTACCAGTCCCAATTGTCCTATGGCAGAACAAATGATTGATGAAATGAAAACCAATCTCGGCTATATTAAAGAAATTGATAAGGTAGATATTGACATCACTTTTGAGCCGGCTTGGAATCCTGAGAGTTTATCCGATGAGGTGAAATTACAATTGGGTTTGTTGTAAAAAAAAATGAACGTTTGCATTTTTTGGGTGTTTTGGATAAAAAAGCATGCTCTTTTTTTGTAAAAAGCAATAAATTTAATCATTAAAAACACAAAACACCTATGAAAAAAATACTTCTTTTCAGTCTCCTTAGTTTTTTCTTATGGACGAATATCTATGCTCAGCAAGCCGAACAAATTGTATCAATTGTTAAAAAACCACATGATTTAGCTTATTTTACTCAGCAAGCAGAATTGTGGTGGGATGAAGTCCAAAGCGATAAGCAAAATGAAAATGCTTGGTGGAATTTTTATCTGGCAAATAGATATGCCCGCATGATGGCAATGAATCAACAGCAAAAACTAGATGAAAAAGCAGCTTACATTAAAGCAGATTCCACTATTAACAAATTGATGGAAGCACATATTCCCAATAGTTTCACTTATCATTATACTATTTGGAAACAAGGCGGATTGAATATTATTAACCAAGAGCATTTATTCAAAGCTTACGAACTCAATCCCGATTTTCCCGGAATTTGTGAAGATATGCTTACCCTTAGCGAAACAAAATGGGAGAGAGACAAGCGAAAGAAATACAACAAGCTGCGCGCTCCAAATGAATTTTCTCCCGGCATTTTGGCTTATAATTATAATATGATGATGACTACCGATACTAATGCAATTATTCTTTCGATGGGAGATAATGATACTTATCCCCAGTGGTATTTGCAAGATGTGAAAAATATCAGAACCGATATTCATGTTATCAATCTTGGGCTTATTTTGATTGAAAAATACAGAGAAATGTTTTTTAAGGAATTAGGTATCCCCGTTTTGCCATCGGATTCTTTATACAAAAAGGGTGTTCATCCTCAAACAATTATCATAAAACACCTACTTGATTATGCTTCCGAAAAATATCCTGTGTATCTAAGTCTTACAATATGGAAGAATTTCTATCAAGAGTATAACGACCAATTATTTATTGTTGGACTTGCGTTGAAATATTCAGAAGAAAACATTGATAATATTGCGCTGTTGAAGAAAAACCTAGAGGAGAATTACCTTTTGGATTATATCAAAATGGACTTACAAGATGATCAGAGCCAATTTCTCGTGAACCGCACAAATATCAATTATCTTCCCGGATTAATAAAACTTTATACGCATTATAAAATTGCGGGCGATAAAGCTGGAATGCAACATACAAAAAATTTGGCGATGTTGATAATTGCTAAATCGGGAGATAAAAAATGGGCAGAAGAAGCCCAAGAAATTTTCAAGGATTGAAAGAGAAAGTATTAAGCGACGAAGAATTATTGCTGATTATTCAGCAAAAGAAGAATAAGGAAAAAGAGAAAGCATTTTCTTGTCTCTATGATAGATATGCGCAAGATTTACTGGATTTCTTCTATTGTCGATTCTTTGGGGATGAAGAAAAAGCAAAAGATTTTTTGCAGGAAATTTTTGTCAAAATCATTACCCAATCTCCTCTTTTTTCTGAAAACAGAAAATTTCGCTATTGGGTTTTTCGTGTTGCGGCTAATATGTGCAAAAATGAATACAGAAAGCAGTCAATTCGACGTTTGCACGAAGAAGAAATCCTGAAAAGCCATCAAGAAAATAGCAAATCAGAGCATAGACCTCTACTCTGGAAAAAAATGCGAAAATTAAATGATGAACAATGTAGTTTGCTTTTGCTTCGCTACAAATACCAACACAGCATAAAAGAAATTGCACAAATACTTGAAATTCCAGAAGGCACTGTAAAATCGCGGCTTTTCAAGTGTATCCAAGACATCTCCAAAAACATTAAAAACACAGAAGACTAATGAAAAAGCAAGAACAGATAGACTATATTTACGAAATTGCGGAAAAATGGAATTTCGAACAGCTAACAGAAGAAGATAAATCCATTGTTTTAAGCTATTTTAGTGCTAAAGAATATGGAAAAATCAGAGATGAAATACTTGAAATGCAAAAACTTTCTAGTCTAAAAGCAAATCCTGCTCTTACACTAACAGTAAAAAGCGCTCTTCTTAAAGAACATTTCAGTCATACCCCAAAGAAATCTTTTTGGACAATTAAACTTCCTCTTTACCGTGTTGCGGCAGCATTTTTATTGCTTATTTGTCTTTATTTTTTTCTACCTTATCAGGGTAAAAAAGAAAAGCACATAAGTCAAAACACCAAGATTGTGGAGAAAACAGATACGATTATACAAACAACAAAAGATACGCTTATTATTATCAAAGAAATCATCAAAAAAGACATTATAGCTGAACAAACGCCTACTACAGAGGAGAAAACAGCCGATAATAAGTGTATTAGCAATATTTGTCCTGATGAAGCACTTGCGCTCAGCAGTATGAATCCGAAGCAGCATATTGCTTCTGAACCGGAATTGAGTAATTATATGATTCCCATTCCATAAAAAAAAGGGCAAGTTACCCTGCCCTTGAAATCTGATCGAAAAAACCCAAAATTGATTGCTTTAGTATTTATTAGTGTATAATTATCCGCAATCTTTGATACAGATTTACCGTGAGAAATTATGCTTTAATAATTTTTATGATAAGCAAAACTCTGCGCTATCATTTCTTTATTGCTTTGGTTTACTACTGTTAATATTTGATTTCCCAAACAAACAAAATAGCAATATTCTTGTCCAACTGGTTCATCAAAAGAATTTACATTTTTAAGCGCGTTTCTTTCACAACGGATTACGCTATAATCGCCTTTTGCAGCAATAATTTTGGGGATTGTTGCTGTTTCTGATTTAAACTCTACTTTTGTATGGATATCGTTGACTGGTAGCAAACAACTTGGACTATCTATGTTGTTAGCTTTGGCTGTGATATTTTGCATTAAAAATACAAAAAGAATTACTGTTAGGCTGTATCTTAGATTTTTCATATCGTTTAGTTTTTTAATTTGAAACAAATATACAGTAGGAATGCTGACTGTTTCAACTAATTTCAACCAACAACAAAAAAGCATATAGCAACAGCAAAAAATCGCAAGGAAACGACATTTCTTTTGAAAAGATGTCGTTCATCCGTAATTTAGTGTCGTTCATTGATAGTATTTTTATATATCAGCAAAATATACTAGCTTTGAAGGCACAAAGCATTATACTTTATTAATCATTTAGAAAACAGAAATTATGCCCTTTAGTCTTCGTAAAACCCTTTCGAACAGCATATTGCAACACCTGCTTTTTTGGTTAGTATATTCCCTTTTAGCAATAATTTTAGCTGGTGGAGGAAAAGTAGTTGTTGTTAGTCTTTTATATAGTTTACCTCCGGTAATGTTTGGGGCTTATACTATTTCGTATGTGATAATTCCAAGGTTTTTATTAAAAAAGAAGTATGTTATGGCAATACTCTTGATTATCTTGTGTTTTTTATTGGTTTTGATAATGGATATCATTATAACTCAACATTTAATCTTTCCTTATACTTATGCTAAAACTGGAAAAGAAGGCGGATTTGTTTCACTTTTGTATTATATTAGTTGGGAAGGATTACCCATTTTCTTATTTTCATCCATCAAATTGTTGAAACTACGTTTTAAAGAACAAATAGAGAAGGAGCAATTAGCAAAAGAGAATGTGAAAGCCGAATTAGCCTTACTCAAAGCGCAACTACATCCACATTTTTTGTTTAATACGTTAAATAATATTTATTATTTAGCTCTAGAAAAATCCGATAAAACGCCAGTTTTGATTGAAAAAATATCCGCTGTCCTTCGCAGTGTACTCTATGAGTGCAATACAGATAAAATTAGCATTGAACAGGAAACTAATTTAATTGAAAATTTTATCGAATTGGAGAAGATTCGCTATGAAGATGCCTTTTCCTTGGAATATAACAATCTAATTGATAATCCTGGGCTGAAAATATCACCCTTAATTCTATTTACCTTTGTGGAGAATAGCTTCAAGCACGGTGTGAGTAATCAAAACGAAAAGCGCTGGATTCAAATACATATCGAAACAAAAGAAAACAAATTATATTTTAGTGTTAAAAACAGCAAGGTGGAAGAAAACAATAAAGATGAAATGCTTTATCGAAGGGGGATTGGTTTACGAAACGTAAAACGTCGCTTGCATTTGCTTTATCCTAATGCACATAGCATTTCAATCAAATCTGCACCTAAAGAATTCAGTGTGGAATTAGAAATAGAATTAAACAAAGAATAAAAACAGCAAAAATTTCATAAAAACGAAGTTTATTTGACAAAAAAAAACGATATTGCAACTAAAACAAAGACAGATTTCATGAAATACGCATGCATCATTGTAGAGGACGAACCTTTGGCAGCAAAATTGATTGCTAAACATATTGAGAATATTGAAAGCCTTGAAGTTGTTGCCAGTTGTAAAGATGCCATTGAAGCTTATGAATTTATCAACAAGCACAAAATTGATCTTATCTTCCTTGATATTCAGATGCCAAAACTCAGTGGTATTGACTTTTTACGTTCCTTAAAAAATCCTCCAGCAATTATTCTAACTACTGCTTATAAAGAATACGCAATTGATGCTTTTGAGTTAGATGTATTGGATTATTTGCTTAAACCAATTTCTTTTGATCGTTTTCTTAAGGCTGTAGATAAATTTTTTCAGTCAAAAAAGCATGGAGAAAAGGAAATTCCCCCACAAACAATTTCAAAACAGCAAGAAAAGGAAGCAGATTTTATATTTATTAAAGGCGATAAAAAACACCATAAAACAGCTTTTTCAGAGATATTATATATTGAAGCATACGGAGAATATATCAAAATCCACTTAGAAAACGAGGAAACAATTATTTCAAAAGATTCTATGAACGGCTTTCAGGAAAAACTTCCCGTAGGGAAATTCTTTCGTTGCCATAAATCTTTTATAGTAAATTTTGAGCATATTCATTCTTTTACCACTTATGCTATTGAGATTCCGGGCAAGAGTATTCCTATTGGACGTAGTTATAAAAAAGAAGTAATGCAGCTATTAAAAAACTGAAAAATCAAAAAATAGCCGTAATTCCAAAATGTATTTTCGCTGATTTGAATAGGATCGGATTATCAAATTGTTTTCCCAAGGCATAATTAATAGTGAATATTCCGGCTCTGGTATCCACACTGAAACCGACTCCAAAACCAAAAGGTCGGTCGATTACTGCATTATTAATACTGTAATTTTCATAATAACAATAATCGAAAAAGGCAGAAAGATAAGAGCGTTTTTCCAAAATAAAGCGATATTCTGTAGTAAAAACAGCATACATCGAAGCGAAAATGCTTTCTTCGTCGAAGCCTCTCAGTGTATGTAAACCCCCAATTCGAAACAATTCGTTCTGAAATAATTCATCAGAATGAATAATTGCAGATTGTAATCGGAACATAAAGGCAGAGCGTTTTTGGAAGGGAAGAAAAATATCAGCATCCAGTTCTGCAGCCACTTGATAGGATTTCATTTTAATATCTTCGTAGAGTTGGGGATTTACTGCGCTATTTTCTTTGATTTTTTTCACACCCATTGCAATATCAAGAAGCCAACGATGTCCTTTACGTGGATTATATAAATAATCGTAAACGGTATTGGAATAAGCTAATCCGGGCATATTCACACTAAGGTCGGCATAATCTGGCAAACTGCTTAAATATTCCAATCCGCTGGTATTGAGCATAAAAGACTGATTGTTCTTAACGAAAAACTTAAGATAATGCATGGAAGAGAAAAAATACTGTATGCCGATGTCATTATACACACTTATATAAGAAGTGTCTTTTTTGTATAATTTGAAATCATAATCTAAGCCAAAAGGCAATTTAAATAAATACGGATAATTAAATTTAGCTTTGATATCTTGGGTTTGCACGTCGATTTTTCGCCAATGCAGTTTGATGTTTTCTCCTTTTCCTAATGAATTGACCAATTGCAGGCGCAAATCACCAGTTAATATGATTTTTACGGGAATATCATTAGACGGCTGAATACCGAGGATTCCATCAAAACTACCGGCTTTCTTTTCATCCAGAAAAAGAAAAACTTTTGCTTTGCCTTCCGAAAAGCTAATTTCAAAATCCTTTTTTTTCTGGACAAAAGGAATTTCTTTACAGCGTTGGCTTATTTTCTGAATTTCAGCTTCATTATAAACATCTTGCTCTCGAATACGAAGGTATTCTTGCAAATAATAGGAGGATATTTTGGCATTACCTCTGTTTATCAAACTGTCAATAATGAAAAAACTATTTTTTTCCACCATCAGGCATGCAGTGATTTCATTATTTTCTACTTCCACACTATCGAAACGCACAGTAGCGAAAGGATAACCATTGTTTTCATAATAGCTTAATACCTGGTTTCGTAGTAAAAAATAATCCGAAAACTGTTTTTTTCTTTTTCTTTTAAATTGTTCAAAACCAATGGCTTTTAAGGCGTCTTCATCAAGATTACCTTTTGTTAAAACAGAAAAACTAATCTTTTCCCCACGATAAAAATAGGCAGTATAACGAAGCGAATCTTTATGTAAGCTATCAATACTAGCAAGGAGAAAGCCTTGCTGAATATAATCATCCACAATATCATCTAAATAATTGAGTAGGGTGATTTCTGAATCAAATTTTTGCTTTTCGGGAAGAGAATAATCCGTTGAATCAATCTTAACAAAATTCAATACTAAATTTTGTTGTGCAAAACTCGTTGACAACAGCATAAAATATAGGATAATGCTAATGATTATTCTGTTTGCCAATTAATTTCCTCCTTACTATTAAAATGCAGTATTTCGTTTGTTTTTGAGAAATGTCCACAGCCAATGAAACCTCTAAAAGCGGAGAGAGGAGATGGATGTACTGTTTTTAAAACATAGTGTTTTTTCTCATCAATAAAGGCAGCTTTTGCTTGTGCATAAGCTCCCCACAATAAAAAGATAAGACCTTCTTTTTTCTCTGCTATTGTTTGAATAACGGTATCTGTAAACTTCTCCCATCCTTTTCCTTGGTGTGAGCCAGCTTCTGCTTTTCTAACCGTGAGCGTTGCATTTAATAATAAAACTCCTTGCTCTGCCCATTTTTCTAGATTTCCTGAAA
>CAZJZP010000004.1:11294-25477 GCA_964550505.1 uncultured Prolixibacteraceae bacterium
AATTTGTTGAAATATTCTTTTTCAAATTCTGCCTGCAAAAGAGCATACCAACTATCTTCGATATTAACTTTTTTGGTCATTTTCGTTATTTTTTTACTAAAATACTTTATTTTTTTTAATTTTTAACGTATATTTGTCTAATGAATTGGTTTTTTGCAAAATTTATTTATTTTTACCAAAAAATAACAATAAATCCAAAGAAATTATAGTTTATTAAAAAAAAGAATATGAAACGAACAAGTATTATCTTAAGCCTAGTATTTGCTGCTGCATTAGTATTATCATCATGTCATACGCATCAAAAATGTCCTGCATATGGCAAAGCACATAAAGCTGAAACATCAAAAAAAGCATAGCAAAGACTTTACTGCTTTTTGATTTTCTTGCCACCTTCATTTTAACGAAATCGATATGATTGGTTTTCGTAAAATACTATACCTGTTAATTATCATTGCTTGCTTTTGCTTGCCTGATAATTTATTTTCCCAATCGCCAACAAATTTAGATAATAAAGTGCTGCTGACCAAAGAATACAATTTTTTTGCTATGGCGCATACAGAAGGCTGGGGGATAGGAGGACGTTTTGGTCGTAATCAAACTTTCTATAAGCAAAGAATGATGGAGTTTGAATTGCTAAACATGAAACATCCTAAGGAAATTAAAAGTATTAATCCATATTTTATCGGGAACAAATCCTATATTTTTGGCAAGCTTAATTATTTATATTTTCTCCGAATAGGTTTGGGCACACAAAAAACCCTAAATGAAAAACCATATTGGGGAGGAGTTAAAGTCCAGTTTTTCTATTCTTACGGTTTAACGAATGCTTTTACCGTTCCGGTTTATTTATATGTACTTAATTATACTGCTAATCCCGGTGAATACAATGTTTCAGAAGAAAAATTTGATGCTGACAAACATGACCAATCCAATATTTACGGTAGAGCTTCTTGGTTTTCGGGACTAGGAGAAACAAAATTTCATCCTGGCTTGTATTTTAAATCTGGTTGTAATTTTGAATTTGGTGATAACGACAATTCTATCAAAGCTTTGGAAGCAGGTTTTGTTGTTGACGGCTTTTTGAAAGAAATTCCAATGATGGCTTATGATAACAACAAACAATTGTTTTTATCTTTTTACCTTAGTTTTCACTTAGGTAAACGCTATAATTAAATTTTTTTCATCTTTTTATTACTTTATGTACTTGTTTTTTTCCCTCTATTTCTACTGAAATTAAATATACTCCTGCGTCAAAATCATGCATTTGAATGGGATTGCAGTTTTTTTTATTTAAGAGGAGTTCTCCTTGCAAATTATATAGTTCCACGCGGTAGTTTTTTGTTGTTGTTTTAATATAGAGTATGTCGTGTAGTGGATTAGGATAGATTTCTATTGTCTTTAGGGTGTTTTTAGGCAGATTAAAGCTCGGATTATACAAACGGTTGATTTCGTTTTCAGAAAGGTAGCGATTATAAATACGCAGTTCATCAATTTCTCCAATCCAATAATTTGCCCATAATGATTCTGAGGTATCTAATCGTCCGATACAAAACTGATGGCTCTGCACATTTAGAGGGACATGCCATGGATAATTATTTTGATAATAACCATCTAAATAAATTTGGGGTCCGTAGCCGGGGAAACCTGCATCAACATAAATATGATGCCAATCGGCATCACTTATCATTAATTGAGTAAAAACAAATAAAGTATCATTAACAATTGCTGCGGCTTTTCCGTAATCATAGGGAAAAGAAGCGCCTGTATAACCATCAATTTGTGCACTAAAAGCTTTTGTTCCATAGTCAAAAATGCTAGGGTAGTTATTCTGAATGGGGTAAGGTGTTCTGAACCATACAGAAACCCCTATTGCTGAGTGATAACCGATGTTAGCACGAAGATAATCTGTTGTTCCATTAAACCAACAAGCACTGCTATCATTTCCAAAACGATCAGCAACAAAAATTGGATTACCATATATTGTTGCGTGATAATTGTTTGAGGAGGAGTCTAAAAAATTATTATCGAAAGCATATCGAGCAATCAGTCCGCTATCTAAATTATTTTGGGCTGAAGAAATCTTACAGCCCAAAATAACAATTAATAAATATGTTGAAAATTTCCTAAGCAAGGACAATTTTATAGTTTAAGTTTTTTTGCAATAGCCTTTGGAATAGCATCTTTATGTAGAACAAAATTGATAGTTTTATATTTTACAAAAGCCTCTGAAGCATAAAAATAACCATCGTATTTTCCAATAGCGTCCCATGAATTTTTAACCTTGTAATATTTTGTACCGTTTTGGTCGTAAGCTATTCCGGTAATAAGCATTCCGTGGTCGTCAGTAGTCGTGTAATTGTCGAATGCAGTTTGTCGCATTTCTTGTGTGATTTGCATTTCAGGAACAATTTCTTCAAAAGAATAAAGCATTTTTTGGCGTTCTGCTTCTGTTAGCTTTTCCCATTTTTCTCTTTCTGTTCCAGAGAGGTCTTCTAATTTTTTCTCCGGAACAATAGCCAAGCCATTTTTCCAAGAAAATCCTTTTTCACTAACATCAGCTCCCCAGGCAACGGTATAGCCGTTTTCAATAGCATAATCCAAGCATTGCATAAATTCATCAATGGGAAGATTGTAGCTGCTTTCATAAGCCCAGTTATCTGGAATTTCAATAATAAAAGAGGAATAGAAAGGATGATGAGTGAAAGAGGTAAGACCAAGATAATCATCCATATTTAAGCCTAATTCCTTAGTAAAACTATCGATGGTGTATGTTTTTCCATCATACTCAAAGTTTTCAGGAACTTCACCTAAATAAGCATCAAGAATGCCTTTCAACCCTTTAATCCATGCGGTAGAAAGTTCTTTATTTTTGTTTTCAATAACGGCATCAACATAAGCTTTTAAGACATTATCTAATTCTCCGTGCATGTGTTTATCTTGTCCATATTCTAGCCCGGGATATGCTGCTTCGGGGAGCATACCATAATTTTTCCAAGTATTAGTTACATCATGAAAAGCTCCACCGCCGGCAAAGTTTAAATGTCCATGAAAACGTACATATTTAATTGCTTTGTCGTAATAACTCATTCTTACTACAAACATTTCCGCTAAGTCATATTGCGCTTTTCCCATTCTCATTAATTCAGCTTCCAAAAGAGCCAATCCGGAAAAACTCCAACAGGTACCAGAACGATGTTGATTTTTAACAGAAGTAACCTCAATTACGGTTTTATCCTCAATTTTGTATGCTTCCTGTGCGGAAAGATTAAATGAGAAAATGATAAGCAATGCGATTGCTAATAGTTGTGATAAAATTTTTCTTGTCATTTTTATAGGTTTTTATTAATAATTTCAGCAGTATTGCTGCATTTAAAAAAATGTGATTTTCGTTCAATGGCTTCAAAAATACAATTATTTATTCAAAAAAAAAACATATCGCTTGCTTTGTTTGAAAAAAAATTCGTATTTTTAGCTTTTAATTACGAATCTTAATCAAAGTCTTATAAGCATGAAAAAAACAAATCTGATTATAATTTTTATTTTTATCATTAATTTGTGTGTTATAGAAAATATGCACGCTCAAGACAGATCTAAAACCCAACGTAAATTACTTTTTGACGAATCAATGGAGTATTATGATTTTGGAGAATATGACAATGCTTTAAGAGGTTTTAAAAGGCTGTTGCTAAAAGACAAAACTCATCCTAATATTAATTTTTATATAGGAATGTGTTATTATTACACCAGAAAGCAGAGCAAAGGAGTCATCCCTTATCTTGAAAAGGCTGTTAAAGATGTTAATCCATCCTATAGTTATACATTCAGAGAAGATAAAGCACCCGTATTTGCATGGTTTTATTTAGGCGAAATGTATTTGTATAATTATCGTTTTGATGATGCAATTCAGGCTTTTGAAAATTTCAAAACATATTTAACAGATAGGAATAGGGATGCTAAATATTTGGCAGATGTTGAACTCTATTTAAGCTATTGTAAGAATGCAAAGGAATATGTCGCAAATCCAAGAAAAGACGTTAAAATTGAAGCCATTTCAATAGCGAATACCAAATATAATGAAACACATCCAAGTTATGATCCATCTCAAGACATATTGTATTTTTCCTCTGACAGAAGAGGAAGTATGGGTGGTCAAGTGATGCCGGATATTTATAAAGCTGATATTTATTACAGCAAAAGAAAAGGTAGCCGTTGGTATCGACCAAGAAGATTAGCCCAAAGAATAAGCTCTTCAGACCCCGATTACATTTGCAGTATCTCGGGTTCGCATTCTTTTATGGTTTTTGAACGCAATAAAAAGAATGAGTATAATCTGTGGTTAGTTAGAAAAACAAAAAGTGGAAAATGGCGTAATCCAGAAGTTTTGAGTCAAAATGTTAATTCCAACGATAATGATCGCAGTGGTTATATCAGTATTGATGATAAAACGCTTATTTTTTCTAGTGATAGAGCTGGAGGTTACGGAGGAAAAGATTTGTATATGTCGGAACGCTTGCCATCAGGTGATTGGAGCAGACCTTTTAACTTAGGACCAAATGTTAACACTCCTTATGATGAAGATTATCCTTTTTTATTACCAGACGGCGTAACGTTATACTATAGTTCAAACAATCCAAATTCAATGGGTGGATATGATGTTTTTACTTCTACTTTAACAGAAGAAGGTTTTTGGACTGAACCAGATAATTTAGGACATCCAATTAATACTCCTACAGACGACACGCATTTTATTCTTATTGAAGACAGATCGAAAGGGTTCTATTCTTCTCTAAAGAATGCACATAAAAGTGCTTATGTAAATGATGCTGATATTTACATGATTCATTTTGAGAATTACTAAAAACAATATAGCTTAAGTTTATTGTTTTGTGTTGGGATTTACTAGCTTAAATCCAGCTCCATGTATGTTAATTATGGATATTTCTGGATCCTTTTTAAGATATTTTCTCAGTTTTGTTATAAAAACATCCATGCTTCTGGAGATAAAATAATCATCATCGCCCCAAATTGACTTTAAAGCAATATCACGCGGAAGAAGTTGATTCTCTTTTAAGCAAAGTAATTTTAAAAGATCCGCTTCTTTTCGTGTTAAATGATTTTCCCAATCATCCTTTTTTAATATCATATTAGTGTAATCAAAAGTGATGCTACCAATTTGATATACTTCTTTAGTCTCATTTTCAAAAAGAAAGTTCTGTTTCTTACAACGCTTAAGAATTGCTTCTATGCGGTATTTTAATTCTTCTGTACTAAAGGGTTTAGTAAGATAATCGTCTCCTCCAGCTTTAAATCCTTCTATTTTATCTTCTTTGGAAGATCTTACAGAAAGAAAAATAATGGGAATGTCGTCGTCTGACTTTCGGATTTCTCTTACTAAAGTATAGCCGTCTTTTTTGGGCATAACAACATCAACAATCAATAAATCGAAGTTTTGTGTTTGAAAAGCACTTAAGCCAATTTCTCCATTAGAAGCTACAACAGTTTGATAACCTAACAGTTCTAGGTAGTCCTTAATTAAAAAGCTGAGATTTGTATCATCTTCAACTAAGAGTATTTTTCCTTTATTTTTCATAAGCGTATTTTTTTGTCAGCAGCAAGCATAAGTTCACAAATAATATTGTAAAGTAAACGTGTAATTAATAACAATGTATTGAAAACTTAATACAGTGATGAATCTATACCTTGCTTACTCAAAAGTACAAAAGAATAACAGAGAATGCAAGAAAATGTTAAATAATTTAAAGAAATTTAACACTTATTAAACATAATGCTTTGTTTTTTTGTGCCAGAACTTAACAAATTCTTATATTTACATGGTAAAAAAAAATATTATGAAAAACACATCTATTGTTAAGTATTTGGGTGATTTAAGAACAGAAGCAATTCATCAATATTCCAAAACAAAGATAATCACTGATGCCCCGCTTGATAATCATGGAAAGGCAGAAGCTTTTTCTCCAACAGACTTATTGGCAACTTCTTTAGCCTCTTGTCTTTTAACCATTGTCGGAATTGCCGCTGAAAATCACCAATTTTCTATTATTGGCACTAAGGCGGAAGTGTGTAAAATAATGGGAACAGAGCCGCGTAGGGTTAAAGAGATTATTATTGAACTGTATTTTCCGGAAGAAAAATATTCTGATAAACAAAAAAGGATTATTGAACAATCGGCTAAAAGCTGCCCGGTTTTCCAAAGCCTGCATCCAGAGATGGATATTAAAATGCTTTTTCATTATAAATAAGCGATTTTTCTTTTTGTTCATGGCTTTTTTGTTCTAATTTTGCTCAAAATTTAGCATTAATTAAGCAAGAAAATTATGGCGCTTAGAATTGGTATTAACGGATTTGGCAGAATTGGGAAATTACTTTTTCGCTATGCAACTGAAAACCCAGCAATGCAAGTGGTTCATCTTAACGACAAAATGCCTATTGAATTATTGCAGCATTTGTTGAAATATGACACTTTACACGGACAATTTGATGCAGATCTTCGCAGAGAAAAAAACATCTTATATGTTAATAATAAAGCAGTATTCGTTTCTCAACAAATGAATCCTTCTGCGATTCCTTGGGATGAAAACGCAGTGGATATTGTAGTAGATTCCAGTGGTCAGTTTAAAACTTATGCTCTTCTTAAACAACATTTCAAAAAAGGAGTCAAAAAAGTGATATTAAGTTGCCCAGGTGATGAAAGCATTGACAAAACCATTGTTATGGGAGTGAATCATCAAAGCATTTGTAATAGCGACACTATTATTTCTAATGCTTCCTGTACTACAAATTGCCTTGCAATTTTACTAAAGGTATTACAAGAACAATTTGGAATAGAAAAAGCTTTTATGAATACTGTTCATCCGTTTACAAATAATCAGAACTTGCAAGATGGATACCATAGCGATTTCAGAAGAGCAAGAGCTGCAATGAATAATATTATTCCTACAAGTACAAGTGCTATTAAGACGATAGGAAAAATTATGCCGGAGATGAATACTATTTTTGATGGATTTGCAACCAGAGTTCCTGTTGCCGATTGCTCTTTTATCGAAATTGTGGCCCAAACTACCAAAAAAACAAATAAAGAAGAAATTAATACTGCTTTTGCTGATTATGCAAAAAATAGCCTAAAGGGTTATTTGTCATATTGCGATGAGCCAATAGTTAGTAGTGATATAAACAATAGTAAATACTCCGCTATTTTTGATGCATTATCTACCAAAGTTATTGGAGAGGATTTTATTCAAATATTAGCTTGGTATGATAATGAAACGGGCTATGCTGCGCGATTGATTGACTTAATAAAATATATTTCAAATCATGGATAACCTTAAAGATAAGAACATAAAATCAAAGGCTTTAGAGGTAAATCTAGCTGAAACGAGAAATATTCAAATTGAAATTCCTGAAGAATACCAATTATTATTATCTTTTTCTGAAAAATATTGGGGAATACATCAACGAACAAAAGAATTTATAAATGAATTTTTACACCCATATTCAAATAAAAAAGATGTAATTGAACTACTAATAGATTTATCAATTAGTAATTTTTGGATATACAAAGACTGTAAAGAAAAAAGCAAAATATTAAACACTTACTTAGACATCTATAATCAATTATTAGGAGAAGACATCAATACTGCACTGTCTAAGCAATTAGTTTTTAATTACATAGAGTTCTATAAGAAAAACAAAGAAGTTTTTGCATCGAACAACAAGGCTGAAATACAATTCCTAAACATTCTTGAAAAACATCTTAACAAAAATGCTTTTGCATATATCTGTAATATTAATCATTTTATTCAATGTTTATCATTATTTAAACAAAAGAAAGAGTCAAATAAAAAAGCTCATACATTATTAAAGACAATTATTCATAAGAATATTACATTTTGGAAAGAAAGCAGTAAGATAGAAAATTGGTTTGAACAGAATCATTATAAAATGGCAGAAAACTACAGTTCAATTATTCATGAACTGGGTAAAGATTTTTTTGAAAAATATTTAGTGCTTCTAGATAATGCTAAAAATTGGGAAGAGTTAACCAAGAGCACTTTTGGTTTCTCAGAGATTGTTGATCTTTTTAGAGAAAAAACAGAAAGATTTAAAAAAGTAACGGAACAGTTTAGTTATCTTTTTTATCTTATACATTTGCCAGGCATGTATTATCATAGAAATTATTTGCTTATAGATCTTAATCAAGCGATAAAAAGAATTAGCACAGAGCTAGATGAGGAACAAAGTGTAGAATCAATGGATGAGCTATTTATCCTTTTTTCTGATTTAAAAAATAGCCACACAGATATTATTTTAGATACAATACTTACTTTAGGAAAGGAAATTATAAATACCAAAAACACTTTTCTAATTCATTATTACGAAAAGAAAATTATTCGTTTTGGTTTTATTAACCCAGGGACCACTTATTTAACAGATAATTGGGAATTGAAAGTTAATCCTAATCATATAAAAAACATTAGGGTTTGGTTAGAAATAATTGAATACAACCCTGAGTTGATGAAAAACTTGCTTTCTGCATTAATCATTAACTTGAGGATAGGAGGCATTTTTATTTTTGATACCGATTTGTTCCAAAAAGATATTACGCAGTTGCTAAATGCCAAAATCTCTCCTATTTACAAACAAGTAAAACAATTAACCAGAATTTTTCCTGTTTATTTTAATGAAATTGGAGCAGAAGGATTATTACGTGAGGTATCCACAAAAATTGATGAAATATCGCAACGAAACGATAAGCTTATACATTTTTTGCGTAAGCAAATACATACAGAAGGGAATAATTCCCATATCGAAATAACAGCAAGCATTTTTTATTTTTGGCATGATTTAAAAAAAGAAAAGCTAAAAGAAATTCTTCCGAATAATGTTTATCAAAGTATTGATATTGATTCTTCTTGGGTTCAGGGAGTACATGAAGTAATAATTGATTTGTGTTCTAGTAATAATATCACAAAAGAACAATTATTAGAATTGGGAAAAGAGGAGTTAAAGAAAATGATTTCAAAATTATCTCATCCCAATAAAAACGATGTAGAACGGGTTGAATTGATTATTGAATTGTATCAAATTCTTAAGGAGAAATATTCCTTCAAAGTACAAAATATTATCAATGTTTTACAACATTATAATTTTTTTGAAGATAAAAAAACAAAAGAATTAGAAGAGCATCTGTATAAAAATGATAATATAGCTGCACTAAAACTAATATTTTCTTTCATGGTTGAACTTAATCAAATTATTTTTGATGAGAAAACGAGTAAAGGATGGGAAAGCATCTACCATAAAAGACATGTTGCTTTTGGTATTCCTTCAATGTATGGAGAATATCACGAGAAAAAATTCGAAGCTTTGGGTTTGACTTTTCGTTTAGAAAATATTGCTTCCAACTTAATCAACAAAATTATTTCCAAAATTAAAATAGATTATTTTACTGCAAAAACCCTTAAAGATATTTATTCTGTAATTGAATTACTTCGACAAGGTTTGTATTTAGACGGAATATATGATCAAGGATTTGATTCCAAACTTAAAATGTTTCAATATAGTTTAAATTCTAAAAGTTTTACAATTAAGCAATACATCAACATATTTCAGTTTATGCAAGTTAGCATGAAGGAAATTATTAATAAATATTTTACTCGTCCATACGATAGGCTTTTGCATGTCATTTTACCTCAATATTTCAATGATGATATGAATAAGAACGAAGATGAACTCAAAAAAGGCATAACTAAAGAATCTGAAATGTTTTATCGAGAGTTACTCTCTTCGGCTTTTATTATTCAAGCTTTTGATAATTTTATCGGAAGTATTCTTCACAACCTAAGAAGTATGGTTAGTAAGCTTTCAGATGAAGAAATACAAAGTATCATGTCTTACGACTCAGATTTTGTATTTAGTCCGTTATATGAAGAAACATCGTCAATAGACAATCAAGTTTTCCTAGGGTCTAAAGCATACTATCTTAAAAATTTATATTTAAACAAATACCCTGTTCCTCCAGGATTTGTAATAACAACAGAAGTTTTCAGAAGAGTTAATTCCATTATTAAATTGCCTCCATTAAATAACGAAATGGATAAAATTATTAAGCAACAAATATCTCATTTAGAAAAAATCACGAATTTATCTTTTGGGGATGCAGAAAAACCGCTATTAATAAGTGTTCGTTCTGGGGCGGCAATATCTTTGCCCGGGGCTATGAATACTTTTCTTAATGTAGGGTTAAACGACAGCATTACTGAACAGCTTAGCAAAAAAGATAATTATGCGTGGACATCATGGGATTGTTATCGCCGATTAATACAAAGTTGGGGAATGTCGTATGGATTAGAAAGAAATGATTTTGATCAAATCATTTTAGATTATAAAAAGAAGCATGGGGTAATACAAAAGATAAATTTCTCTCCTGATATAATGAAAAAAATTGCCTTTACATATAAGGAATTGCTTTTGGATAATAAGATTCATTTTGAAACAGAACCATTTTTACAACTAAAACAAGCAATTATTTCTGTATTTAATTCTTGGTACACCTCACGGGCAAAAGCATATCGGAAACATATGCAAATTGCAGAAGAATGGGGAACTGCTGTTATTGTACAACAAATGGTTTTTGGAAATCTTCATTATGAATCGGGTTCGGGAGTTGTTTTTACACATGATAATCAAGACAATATTTCTGGAGTTAATTTAACTGGAGACTTTTCGTTCCTTAGTCAAGGTGAAGACATTGTTGCAGGATTAATCAACACTCTACCAATTAGTGAAAGACAACGAAAAAAATACTATAAAAAAGCTCAAGTTTCTTTAGAATCTGCTTTTCCTGAGATTTATAATAAACTTAAGGAAATTGCTATCGAACTAATTGAAGTGCATGGTTATGGACATCAAGAAATTGAATTCACATTCGAAACAAATAAATCAGAGGATTTGTATATTCTGCAAACAAGAGATATGTCAATTCAAAAACAAAATCAAATTGAGATTTTTGCAAATACAAACGATAAAATGCATTTACTTGCATATGGCACAGGAATAGGTAATAAAGTTCTCAACGGAGCTATCGTTTTTGACAAAAGTGATATTGATAAATTGCATAAAAAAAACCTAAAAGCAAATGCTATATTAGTTAGACCAGATACCGTCCCAGATGATATTGAATTGATATTCAAATCACAAGGATTGTTGACAAGTAAGGGAGGCGCAAGTTCTCATGCTGCGGTTACAGCAGAAGCTTTAGGGAAAATTTGTGTTGTTAATTGTGCTGATATGCTAGTATATGAAGATGAGAAAAAATGTATCATTAATAATGAAACACTATTTGCTTTAGATCTTATTGCCATTGACGGACAAAATGGCTCAGTATATAAAGGTAATTATAAAACTACTATTCAAGAATTTTAAAAAAATAATATTATGGAAAATGTCATGGATAATAAAAACTTATTAGGGATTAATAGCCTAGGTAGAATTGGAAAATTAAGTGTATGGTATCATCTACTCAAAAGAAGCTTTGACGGTGTTGTTATTAACGTTGGTAGAGAGGTTGGGAAAACGCTTGATGATTTAATTCATAATCTTTGTATTGATTCTACTTATGGATCTTTAAGTCATTTTCTTTATGGTCATTCAGGGAAAAATATTAAAATTGAAATTATTGATAAAACAAATAAGATTTTTTCAATTGAAGGCTTTTTGATAAAAGTACTTTCTAAAGAAAGAAATCCAGAGAATATTAATTGGAAAAAAGAAGCAGTAAAAATTGTTGTTGATTGTACAGGGAAGTTTCTTGACCCTAGTATTTCACCTCACGAAGAAAAATCATGTGTTCTCGGTCATTTGTCAGCTGGAGCAGAAAAAGTAATTGTTAGTGCGCCTTTTAAGATTAAACACAATCCTTCCGCTGATTTAACAAATTATCCAACGCTTATTTATGGAATAAATCACATGAAGTATAATCCTTTAATACATAATGTTATTTCAGCTGCAAGTTGTACTACAACTGGATTAGCGCATATGATTAATCCTTTGTTGGAAGATAAAGAAACAAATAAAATATTAACAGCCTCTATGTCAACAGTTCATGCGGCGACTAATACACAAAGCGTATTAGATAGTGTTCCTTCTAGCGGAGCTTCTGATTTAAGAAAAAATCGTTCAGTTTTAAATAATATAATTCTTTCAACAACAGGTGCAGCTAAAACACTAGAAAAAGTAATTCCTCAAATAAACAATTTTGGATTTATGGCAGACTCAATTCGAATTCCTACAACTACTGTTTCATTGATTGCACTTAACATTACTTTTAATTCAAAAATCAGTAAAGATGGTAATCCGTCAATTAATGCTAACTACATTAAGAACATTTATAAACTTGCTTCAAAAGGTCAACAAAAAGAAATATTATACTTTTCTGAAAAACAAAATGTTTCTGGTGATTTGATGGGATTTCCTGCTGCAATTGTTATTGAAGGAAACGAAATTCATACACGCACTGGATTTTTATCACTTCATCCTGATAGTTTAGCTGCCCTTAATATTTCAAGTAATCAAGATGTAAATATCCCTGTTACTCATGCAAAAATTATGGCTTGGTATGATAATGAATTTGGCAGCTATGTTAATAGTTTAGGCAGATTAACTGAATATATCGCATCACATTTAGGATAAAAGGAAGATATGATTAATTTTATAATTATTATTTATTCATGAAAAATACAATTATTACTGGTCTAAAAAAATGTATTGAAATTACAACAACAGCAAAGGATAGTGCTCGCAGTTATGGTTCTGGCTTGGTGGATGTTTTTGCAAGTCCTGCAATGATTGCTCTTATGGAGAACACAGCCTTGCAAGCAGTTTCAACAGTATTGGAAGAAGGTTATAATACAGTAGGAACTGCGGTTAACGTTAAGCATATCAAGGCTACTCCAATTGGGATGAAAGTTTATTGTGTTGCAGAGTTGATTAAGGTGGAAGGACCAAAACTTCGTTTTCAGGTGGAAGCTTTTGACGAAGAGGGTAAAATAGGCTTTGGTACACACGATAGATATATTATTAATATGGCATCTTTTTTGCAAAATTTGCAGAAAACCTAAAGCTCTTTCGATGAAAATTATTTGTTTTATTTTTGCTTTTGCTTTCTTGAATGCTGCTTTTGCTCAAGGCAAAAAAATCTATAGCGAGCATAACAAAAATTATTACAACACCGTATTTACTATCAAAAACTCCACTATTTACGAAGCGAACTCCACTCATTACTATAGTGCCATTGTCAACATCAAAGGGAATAAAGTGTATCAGGGAAACACTAGTTCTTATTTTGATGCTGTGTTTACGGTAGCAAATCAAAAACTATATCCACAAAACTCTTCCTATTATTTTGATGTTGTTTTGAATATGTATAAAGAAAAAGTTTATGAAAAGAATTCAGCATATTACTTTGATGTGATTTACAGTATTAAAGACAATGTAATGTACAAAGGCAATTCCACTTACTATTTTGATGCAGTTTGTAATTTCTCAGAAGACTTGACTGAAATGGAACTCTATGCTGTTGTGTATTTGATGTATTTTAATATTTTTACAGTTGAAGATATGCAAAAACACCTGGAAACTTTAAAAAACTAAAAGCCTAATTTTTGTCGTAATTTTTGAGAACCGCTTCTGCTGCTGTTAATTTTATCTCCATTTTTCAGTCGTATTTGATGTGTTTCTTTGGTGTAGCTTTCAATTTTATCAATAGCATTCAAATTCACAATATACGATCGATGAATACGCATAAAATTTTCAGGTAAGCGTTTTTCAAAGGTTTTCATGGTAGCGTATTTAATATCTTTTCCTTGCTTTGAATGAATAAAAACATAATCGTCATCGGCAGAAATATAGTAAACATCCTCTACATCAACAATTTTCACCACACCTCTATTTTTGACAACAATTCGCCACAAGGGTTCATCTCTTTCCAAAATACTTTTATAGGTGTCTTGGATTTTACCGCTTTGTTGATGAATTTGAGCTCTGATTTTGTTCAGTGCTTCTGCAAAACGCTCTTTAGAAAAAGGTTTTAATAAATAATCAATTGCATTATGCTCAAAGGCTTTTATTGCATGTTCTTCGTAAGCAGTTACAAAAACAATACGGGG
>CAZJZP010000004.1:25577-29579 GCA_964550505.1 uncultured Prolixibacteraceae bacterium
GCTTTATCCGCATCAGTGAGAATTAAAGAGTGAATGGAATTAAGACTATTAAATAAAAAATGTGGATTTATTTGACTGATTAAATGTTTTAATTCAATCTCTTTTAGTAAGGATTGCAACTGTTCTTCATGTAATTCTTTCTCTTGAATATCTCGAAGAAAATACACTAAATAATAAAACATAGCAATAATTGCATAGAAAATTAAGGCAACAACAAAACGAATAAAGAATTCAAAAGGAATACTAGGTTCAACAACCCCAAAAATAAAACAAAGCAATTTTCTTAATAATGCTGAAATAGAAAGGCAAACAAAGATAATAAGCAATGCAGAAACTAACTGAATCCATACCCAACGATTGTTTTTACTCATGGTATTCGTAGCATTATGCCTGATAACGTACCAAACCCAAATCCCAATAATGGAAAAAACGAAAACAAAACTGAGACTGTCAATAATAATATACGCAATATTATAGGATGTAATCAAAGAAATTAGCAGCACAAAGCCCGCTCCGATAAGCAGGCTAATAACTCCATAGAGTAAAAGATTTCTCTTAATGTATAATATTGGATGTTGCATTAGTATCTGCTGATTTTCACTTCACCTCCACCTAAAACGGCTATTCCTTGAATAAATAGTTGTTTGCTATGATCAATTTCAACATTAGCTCTATTCCCTTTAATTTCAAAAGCACCCAATACACCTTTTACATCTAGTACAACATGCCAATGAGCGGGGACAATCATCTCAACACCACCAAGCACACATACCACTTCAATAAGATTTTTGCCTTCAGCTAAATCTGCATTACTGAAATCTATATGAGAACCTCCAAAAACATTTACAATTTTACCTCCTTGAAAATTTTTGGAGAGAATTTCTGATTTAGAACCAGAAAAAACATTTACCTCATCAACTAAGTCCTCGTTTAAGGAAGAAGAAGAACTAAAGCTAAATTTAGAACGATTTTTCATAGGACGAAAGATGAACTTTCGTAATATAAAACTTAAGCCTATCATTATTAGGACTGTAGCTAAGATATAAGAATTTACTTCCATTGGTAAGTCATAGAACTTTTTATACCAAAAATAAAAGCCAGTGGCAAAAACCGCAAAACTAAAAAACCAAGAGCGGGGATTGGAAAAAAAGGCAACAACTCCAAAAGCCATAATTAAGCTTGGCCATGAAAAAATCATTGCAGTTAGCTCAGGAGAAATATCCCCAGTATGCTTAAGAATTACTAAAACTCCTGCTGTAAGAAACAAAAGACCCAGGATTAAATAAAAAAAAGCTGGTTTTTTGTGTGCATCTTTATGGAAATCATCGTGTTTCATAATAGTATTTTTTTTGTTTTTTGGCTAAATTATAAAAGAAGAGATTAGAGACTAAGCTTTTTTCGGCTAGCACAAAAAAAAAATCGGTAAATGACGAAAAAGCAAAATTTTAGTCTTAACTTTGTGAAAAACTAACAAGAATATTCATTATTATAATAACACAAAAAGAAGAATTATGAAAAATCAAGTAAAAGCAGGAGTTATCTTTGGTGAAGATGTAAAAAAAGTTTATGCAATTGCTAAAGAAAAGAATTTTGCAATTCCCGCCGTAAATGTTGTTGGAACAAACTCGATTAACGCTGTATTAGAAGCAGCTAAGCGCGCTAATTCTCCAGTAATTATTCAGTTTTCTAATGGTGGTGGTGCTTTCTGCGCAGGAAAATCATTGGAAGGAATGGATGCAGCTATTGCAGGTACAATAAGTGGAGCGCTTCATATCCATCAGATGGCAACTTATTATGGTGTTCCAGTGATTCTTCATACCGACCATGCAGCCAAAAAATTATTACCATGGATTGATGGTTTATTAGATGCAGGTGAAAAGCATTATAAAGAGAATGGTAAAGCGCTTTTTAGTTCGCATATGCTAGATTTATCAGAAGAAAGCTTAGAAGAAAATATTAGTATTTCAAAAGAATACCTCAAGCGCATGGATAAAATTGGTATGAGTTTGGAAATAGAACTCGGCATTACTGGAGGGGAAGAAGATGGCGTTGACAATACAGATGTTGATAGTGCTAAACTCTACACACAACCAGAAGAAGTTGCCTATGCTTATGCTGAATTGAGTAAAATAAGCAAATCTTTCACTATTGCTGCTTCCTTTGGAAATGTTCATGGCGTTTATAAGCCCGGAAATGTTCGTTTAGAACCAATTATTTTAGCCAACTCACAAAAATTTATTCAAGAAAAATATAATACACAAAAGAATCCTGTAGATTTTGTTTTCCATGGTGGTTCAGGTTCTGCTAAAGAAAAAATCGAAGAAGCTATTTCTTATGGTGTTATTAAAATGAATATTGACACCGACACACAGTGGGCTTTTTGGGATGGTGTAAAAGAATATAACGCAAAACACCATGATTATCTTCAATCTCAAATTGGAAATCCAGAAGGCGAAGACAAACCCAATAAAAAATACTATGACCCTCGTAAGTGGCTTAGAGCAGGAGAAGAAGCAATGGTAAAAAGATTGCTGCTGGCATTTGAAGACTTAAATTGTTTAAATAGATACATATAAAAAAAGCTGTCAAAAGACAGCTTTTTTTATTCTTCTATTTGGAGATCGAAAGCTTCGATATCAGGTAAACTAATAATGTCAATGACAATGAAAGCGCTTCCAAATTCAGATTTAATTTCATTTAAAAACCCTTGAGCCTCCATTCTGCTTCTAAAATCTCCCACACGAACTTTATAATTAGGTTCTTCGTAAACAATATCTGCACTTACGTTTGGAAAGCGTGAAAGAAACCTAGATTTATGACTATATGCCTTACTCTTTGACCCTGTTCCTGAATCAAAAAAGATTTGAATTCGATAACCGTCCATGCCATTTTTTGCTTCATTAAATTCCTTATGCTTTTTGATAAGATTATTTAATCTTGGGTCTTGAACAAACTCTACATTTCCCTGAGCAAATAAATGCAAGGAAGAGAACAAAAACAAAGAAAAAAACAATAGTTTCATAAGTTTATCATTATATTGTTACATCATAAATTCCATTTGAATGTATGCTAAGTACTGGAACTTCTGATCTGTTAACTATTTGCTGGGCATAGGGTCCAAGAAAAATATTAGCAGCTGAAGTTTCTTGTTCTGTCATAATTGCAATTAAATCTCCATCTACCTCTTTAACATAGTTTAAGGTTGAAGAGGTAATACTTTCAGCGTCAATAGAAGCTCTAACAACTTTCATGCCTTCATCTAATTTTTTAATGTATTTTTCCACTTGATCTGCGTAGCTGTTAACTCTTCTTTTAATTGATTGTACTGAAGTAGAGTGAAGAGCAACAAGGTGAATTTCAGGATTAAAATGCTTCGCTAAACGCATAGCAAAAGGCACTTTTTCTCTGGTTTCCTGTGTTGAATCAATGGGTAATATGATTTTTTTGATTCCTTGTTTTGGTTTCATACAGAAACCTTGACGAATGGTAACCACGGGACAAGGAGCAGTTGAAACTATCCTGTTTGCATTACTACCGATCCAAAACTCCTGAAAACCAGAAGTCCCATGTGTTCCTGATACAATTAAATCAGCATCGCTGTATTTTGCTTGATTTGCAATTTCTTGATACACTTTTCCCGAACGGATTTTATAATCAATTTTGCCTTTGATTTTCTTATCATATTTTTTGATAAGCTTCTCAAATTGTGCTTTTATTTCTGCTTTATAACCAGTTTTTGGGGTATTAAAAAAAGTCGAAGTATAATTTACTTTATCTACCCAAACCATTAATACTTTTGCTCCGCTTTTAGCTGCAATATTAACAGCATAATCCAAAGCACCCAGTGATCCTTTTGAGAAATCAATTCCTACTATAATTAAGTTTTTCATCTGTTTAAGTTTTTATGATTAGATTAATAATATTACATCTAGATTTTATATTTAACTTTGCTAAAATAATAAATATTTAAAAAAAAGAGCACATTATTTAAAATAAAACAAT
>CAZJZP010000005.1:0-17917 GCA_964550505.1 uncultured Prolixibacteraceae bacterium
CCAAAAATCAACAATATCCACTTCCAACGATTTTTTTTATAATATATATTTCCAGAAATATTCATTTTATTGTTGTTTTTATTCGTCTTCCCATTCA
Organism: uncultured Prolixibacteraceae bacterium; assembly: GCA_964550505.1. Taxonomy (GTDB): domain Bacteria; phylum Bacteroidota; class Bacteroidia; order Bacteroidales; family CAZJZP01; genus CAZJZP01. Next base: position 98 of record CAZJZP010000005.1, read on the forward strand.
ATGATAAACTCTGTTTGTGTTTGCTTTGATTCTTGATTCCGGTGTAAGGTAGTATCTTTTTTAAACCAACCAAATTCTTCGTTTAATACCTCTTTTAATTCCTTTTTTTCCTTCCTAATATTTTCTTTGACTTCCTCCTTAAGTTTCTCTTTATCAACAAGTTTATATTGTGGGTTATCAACTGTTCCATATACAAAGATAAACAAAGATGTTCTTCCAAGACCATCGTCTTTAATCGGTCCAAAATTATTTTCTTTTCTCTCCTTTTTGGTTTTATTGGTTAGTTTTAACTCTGAAAGTAAAACTTTTAAATGGTATTCTATATCATTTGAAAAACTGTGAGTGCCTGATACTTCAATATTCATTGCTGAGGAACTAATATACATTTCCGGAATAGTAAGCATTTTATTTTTAATAAAAATACTGTTTTTTAACTCGCTGAAAGAAACTTCTGATAAATCCTCTTTAATGTAATCTTGTAAGCCTTCTAAGGGACGATAGTTTTTTAATTTTCCTTCCTTGATATAAACGTCTGCATCTACGATAATACTTTCCTCATCAACCACAAAAGAATTTGACCAAAGTGCTGAAAACTCGACTCTTGCCTTTGTTTTTCCTTCTAAATTCTTATCTGTTATGCTTTCCAGTCCAAAATTTTCAAATTGAAAAAACAATTGATTAATATTTACTCCCTCAATATTACTTATTACATGTGTTCGTATTTTATCATTATTGTCTTCTTTAATTTTAACCAAGGCTCTAACACTTCCTTCCATAGCATTAAAACGAAGCGCATTAATAATTAAGCTGTTATTTCCATAAAATAAATCGCCTGTAATATCCTTGGCATAAAAACGCCTAAAAGTAAGTGCATCAATATTTAATTCTAAATCCATTTCTATCTTGTCTCCTAGAAATATTTCATATTCTTTCTTGCTTTGGGATTTAAAAGCCGTTGTTTCAACTAAAAGAAAATCTTCTAAATGTAAGTGTCGAGATGAAAAGCTTGCATCTATTTTTAGTGTTTGCTCGTTAGAAAATAAATAATTAAAGATTTGTTTAAATCGACCCTTAAGTGAAAAATCTGTTGTTCCTATTATTCCAGACATCTGTTCTATAAGCAAATCTTCATTGTTAAATGTACATTTTGCATCTATTTCGCTAATTAAATACTTATAATCTTTGTGCTTAAAATCAAGGTCTTGTAGGGAAAGATAGCCGCTGGTATTACTACAAAGAAAATCCCTGGCTTTTAAATTTTTAATATCACAACTACCGGAATACTTAAACTGTATATCCATAATACCAGAAAGTTCTTCGATTTGCTCATTTGCTAAAAAATCTTTTAATAAACTTAAATCCATTTTCGCTTCTACCTCACATTCTATCTCCGCTTTTTTAAAGCCATTGATAGTAAAGGAAGCTTTAATAGGATTATCTTCTAAGAAAGCGGACAGATGCTTAACGCTTAAGATTTCCTTGTTTTTTGTCGCCGCTGCATTAATGTATTCAGCTTCAATCTTAACTTTGTTTAAGGCGATTTTCTTTGTTTTTTCTTCAAAACTGCCATTTTCAATGGCAAAGCTTGCCCTGATTTCTGGATTATCAAAATTACCTTTAATGCTAGTTTTAAACAAAAGCATTCCTTGAGCAGAATATGTTGATAGCAAATTTTTATAAGTAGAGGGAAGACTTTCTATTGCTTTGCTAATATCAATATTATCTCCTTCAATATGCATATCAAGATTTTTATTGTTTTCACTCCAGTTAAAAAAACCATTGAGTAAAAATTGCATTTTTTGCAAGGCTATTTCTGCCTGTTTAATTTCATAATTCCCTTTTTCTGAATCTACTGAAATATTAAAGGAAAATCGCAGTGTTTGATTTGGTAAAAAGCTGTTTTGCTGCACTTGTATTTTATTAATAAAAACATTTCCATCTGCTTCTACATCATATAAAATTTCGCTGAATTGTGCTTTTACATACAACTCCTCTATTCTTGCAGAAATTTCTTCTTTCTTTTGATAATTATGATAAAAAATACTGGTGTTTTTGAAAATGATTTTTTGAAGATCAAAACTTTTCTTTTCTTCTGTTGAAGTACTATCATTCTGCTCCTTCCAAAAATGATAATTATCGGTACCGTCTTCAAAAACAATCGCTTTGATGTAGGCATTTTGACATTCTATGCGTTTGATTTGATAATTTCCACTAAAAATATCCAAAATACTAAATTGCAAATACACGTTTTCGGCTTCAAATAAATTATCCTTTATGCTGTCTGGGATGACTTCTTTCGCTTCTACCTGATAAAAACGGACAGATGCATAAGGAAAATCCCGAAACAACTTTAAATCAATTTTTTCTACACTTATTTCTGTATTTAATTGTTCGTTTAGTTTATTAACGATGGTATTCTTTATTTTTTCTTCTAGAAATAAATGCACAAAAATGCTAAAAGCTAAAACCACAGCTGCAATTATCGATAGGATAATCAAGCTTTTTTTTAGTTGTTTTCGTCTTTTCTCGGTAATCATATAGTATAAAACGAAAATTTATTTAATGTATTCTTTTTAAATAGGATATTTCTTCTTTTGTTAAATGTCTCCATTTGGAACGGGGCAAGTTCTTTTTGGTCAAACCGGCATACATAATACGGTCTAAACGCACAACACGATAGTTCAAGCTTTCAAATATTCTTCGAACAATACGATTTCTTCCTGAGTGAATTTCTACTCCAACAGCATTCTTTTTAGTGTTGTCATCAACATATTCCAAAGCATCCACTTCAATTATACCATCTTCCAGTACTAAGCCATTTTTAATTTTATGAAAGTCTTCTTTGCTTAAATCCTTGTCTAATTCAACATGGTAAATCTTTTTTACCTTATATCTTGGATGACTTAGTTTTTTTGCTAATTCACCGTCATTAGTGAAAAGTAAAAGACCGGTAGTATTTCTATCCAGACGTCCTACTGGGAAAATCCGTTCAGCGCAAGCATGTTTTACTAATTGCATGACGGTTTTTCTTCCTTCGGGATCTTTAGTGCTAGTAATAAAATCTTTGGGTTTATTGAGCAAAACATAAACCAATTTTTCGCTTTTCAAGATTTGTCCTTTGTAACTAACGGTATCATTTTCATTTACTTTGTAACCTAAAACATTCACAACTTTACCATTTACCTGGATTTTTCCCGAAGAAATAAGAGCATCCGCTTCTCTTCTGGAACAAATTCCTGAGTTGGCAATGTATTTATTTAATCGTATCTGTTCTTCTTCTTTTGCTGTCATTTTATTGTTTTTTTATGCTGAACACGGATCGATAACATCGATTAAATATAAATAATATTGATTATCTATGTTGATAAAATAGAAACCAGTTACTATATCTGTGGCGTAAAGGCAATATGTTTGCTGTTTGGATAATTCTTCCGCTTTTGTATAATCCTCTTCATTTAATTCGTCTTTCTCCATTAATTGATATTCCAGCATAATATCATAGGTTCCTTTGATATTGGCATAGATGTCTTTTTTCCAAAAACAACCCATTTTGTTCCATCCTTCTTCATCACAAGAAAAAGCAGGTATTGAACCTTCCTGGGGAACAAATTTAGTAGAAAAAGCTTCACGGTATAATACTTTTTGCATGTCTTCCATTTTATCATAGCGCTGAATAACGGGAAAGGCTCCTGGATTATGTAAAATAAATAAACCATAATCCTTTGAAATAAAATTAAATAAATTTTCCGCATTTACTTTTTTCACAAATGCTGCAGCAAATTCCTGAAAACTTGCTTCTTTTTCCTCTTCTTGAAGTTGATTCTGTGTCAACACTGTATCTGTTTGCGTTGAATCTTTCGATTTTTTTTCTTTTCCTAAGGAATTACATTGATTGAAAAAGGCTAACATCATAAAAGCTACTACTGTTATTTTCATCTGATTGAATTTTTAGTGTTTATCATTAACCTATCGCATTAAAAGCATCTGCGATATGTTCTATATTGGTTTCGTTTTGATTGCTGACAATAGAAATAATATCAAAGCGTATTTCTTTGTTTTCCTGATATTTATCTACGTAAGCATTGGCAGCTCGTATCATAAATTTTTGTTTCGCTCTTCCAACAAATTCATAAGGTTGACCAAAAAAAGCGGTACTTCTTGTTTTTACTTCAACAAAAACAATAAAGTCTTCAATTTCCATTATAATATCAACTTCATCCTTTCCATATCTCCAATTTTTATATTTCAATTCATAGCCTTTTTGTAATAAATAATCCAATGCTAATTCTTCTCCTTTTGCTCCTAAATCTTGTTCCATAAGTAAAAATAATTAAAAAATTTCAGATATAAAACCGAATATTCCCCCAAATATCATATTAAAAATTAAAAATATTAAAATTAATAATACTAAAATAACAAAAATTAAAATAATAATCCAAGCGGTTGACGAAAAATTAGTAAAGGCTAATAATGCCATTATTCCAATGATAACTATGGCAAAAATTATCGGAAACCAATCAATTTTTTGGGCGTTTTTAGCAGAAAAGCCTAATGGGATTTTTTGTTTATCCATTATGGTTTTTCTTGATAAACCTGTTCTTTTAGTATAATCAGGAAAATAACTAATTAAATTTTCTCTTTCTTCTTCTTTAGTTTCTATCAGTTCTTCTTTCTTGACAATCTGTTTAATTTCATCTCTTTGTATCTCTTCTATGTTTTGACATCTAACTTTGTCAGGTTTTGGGTGGTTTTCTATCTTATTTACCGGTATTAAAGCCAAGGCTCTGTATTGCTTTTTTGAAAAATGCATTCCAATATTACAAGAAAACAAAAAAATGGATAAAAAAAGAATGAAAACGATTCTAAGAAAAGTTGAAAACATACAATAAATATTGTGGAGCATAAGGGAATCGAACCCTTGACCTCTTGACTGCCAGTCAAACGCTCTAGCCAACTGAGCTAATGCCCCAGAAAAAGCAAAAGTACAAAAAATACTAGATTAAAAATCTTCTATCATATTAAATTTCGATAATTTAAGAATTTTTTACAATTAAATTGCATTATTATTCGTTATTATGCGTATATTTGTCATTATGAAAAAATTATTTTTTGCTTTTCGTTTTGAAGAAACCGATAGAAATCGCTTTATTCTTCAACAATTAATAGCGCAATTGCGCTTAGAAAATATTGTCTGGACGGATCCAGCAAATATTCATCTTACTATTAAATATTTAGGAGACACTGCTGATGATAAAATTCCTAATATTATTGAAACGGCTAAAATAATTGCAGAAAATCAAAATCCTTTTGTTATTAAAGCAAGGGGAGTGAAAATTTTTGGTTCTTCTTATAATCCTAAAATTATTTGGGCTAATGTGGAAGAAAATAAAAATATTCAAGATTTATACAAGCATTTACAAAATGCGCTTTTGCCTTTTAATATTGAAAAGGATAAACAAAATTTTGTTCCACATATCACGCTGGGAAGAATTAGGAATATCAAAAACACTAAATCGTTTCAAAAAATCATTAATGCTTTTCGATCTAATCGTTTTATTAAAGAAGAAGTGAAAGGATTTTATCTCTTAGAAAGTATTTTAGAGAATAAAAAAATACCAGAGTATAAAACAATAGCTTTTTTCCCTTTTGATAATTAAATGATTGAAGCTTCCTTATTAGAAATTATTGAAAAAGAACTACAAACGAAACTAAATAAAAGTATTCGTATTCTTTCTACTCGTAGTGTTTCTGGAGGTTGTATAAATAACACTTTTTCTATTAAGACAAATAATGCAGGCTTTTTTGTGAAAACTAATTCTTCTTTTTTCTCCAAAATGTTTGAAAAAGAAGCTTTTGCTTTGGAATATTTAAAAAAGAATTCTCCCCTGAGGACTCCTGGTGTAATTTGCTATCAAGAAAATGCGGAAAATACTTTTTTGGTCTTAGAATATATAGAATCTGCTCCCCAAGTAAAAGGTTTTTGGGAAGATTTTGCTTTTTCTTTGGCAAAACAACACCGGTGTAATCATGATTATTTTGGCTTTGAACACTGGAATTATATAGGAAGTTTAAAACAAGAAAATAAAAAAGAACAAAACTGGGCGGATTTTTTTATTTTACATCGGCTGGAACCTCTTTTAAAACAAGCTGTTGAGAAAGCTTTATTAAACTCAGTAGATATAAGTAATTTTAATCGTCTTTTTCACAAACTAGAAAAGCTTTTTCCAACAGAAAAACCTGCATTGTTGCATGGTGACTTATGGGGCGGTAACTTTATGACTGACGAAAATGGTTCTGCCGTTATTTTTGATCCTGCTATATATTTTGGTCATAGAGAAATGGATATAGCTATGACGAAGCTTTTTGGTGGTTTTTCTCCTTCTTTTTATTCCTATTATAATGATTATTTTCCTTTAGCAGATGATTGGGAAAAAAGGCTTAATTTGTGTAATCTTTACCCGCTTTTGGTTCATCTTATACTCTTTGGTTCTTCTTATTCTCCGGCAATAAGAAAAAATTTAAACTATTTTATTTAATCTGTTTTTTTTCTCTCCATTCTTTATTAAAATTTTGGCTTTCTTCCTTTTTAATATGCGGATAATATTGTTCAATGTTGTTCTTTTTAAATAATCCTGGCGCATTGGTTTGCTGACGGTTTAAATTTTGCTTTTTCATGGAAGCGAATTTATGTCGTTCAGATGAAAGCACGAATTTTTTATTTATATTTTCTTCTCTTTGATTAACAATTAATTTATGAATTGGAATAGCTGCTGGACAATTCATAGAACATAATTCACATAAAGTACATTGAAAAATACTTTCTTTTTCTGTTTGGTTTTTATCTTTAATAAAATCAATAGGCTTAATTTCCAATTTTAAGTTTTGAATAACAGGACAAACACGATGACAGATTCCACAATCAATGCAAGACAAAGCAATTCTTTGATTTGCTTTTTGTAATGTTTCTGATACATTATTTTCTACAAAAATAATTTGTAATTGCTGTTTTTCTTTTTTAGATGAAAAAGGAGAAAAAATTTGAATAGAAGTAATTGGTGTTTTTCTTAATAAATCAAGCGTATAAATTAACTCGTTAATTCTTTCAAAACCACTGATAAGCTTATCAACTGCTATTTCAATTATTATTTCATCTGATAATGCATATAGAGAATTAATATTATTCTCTTGATTAAAGAAAATAAAACTTGCGTCTTCACTCACTAAATAATCTGCTTGTAAATACAAAATTGCATTTTTTTGCTCTTGTATATTTTCAGCTGTTATTACCTTGTCTTTTTGGGAATTATCTAAAATATATGATATTAATTTTTCCTTTTCAGCATCATTTTTGGCCCAAAAAACAGGAATAGATTTTTTTAATAATTCTGATTCTACGTTTATTAAGTATTTATCTAATTCTATTAAAGCCTTGTTTCGTTGAAAACCTATTCTTCTTACTGCCTTTTTAGAATCTAAAAAAATCTGTTGAAGTGTATTATGTAATTCTTCTTTCATCTATTTTGGTATTTTTTCTATTCTTTTTTGATGCCTTCCTCCTTCAAAACTTGTTTGCAAAAAGACATCTAATATTTCAATGGCTTCTTCTTGTGCAAGAAATCTCGCAGGAAGAGCTATAATATTTGCATTATTATGTTTCCTTGCTAAAATGGCTATTTCTTTATTCCAACATAATGCAGCTCTTACATAAGGATATTTGTTAGCAACCATACTAACACCATTTCCACTTCCACAAATTATTATTCCTATTTCCCTATTTTCCTTTTCTAATTCTTTACAAAGAGGATGAATAACATCTGGATAATCTACACTTTCTTCTGTATCTGTGCCAAAATTTATTATGTCTAATCCCTTGTTTTTTAAGTGTATTACTATTTTTTTCTTAAGTTCAGTACCTGCATGATCGTTTGCTATCAGTATTGTTTTTGCCATTGTTAATAAGTTTTCTTTTATGGATTTCTATTCTTATTTTTTACTATTAATTATCAAATATATGCATTAATGTTAATATTAGTAATATTACTCTTTATCTTGATTTTATATTTTATTAGCTCATTTTGTTTATTTTTTTCTAATAACTACTAATAAGATTTTACTTTCTTTGCTGCCTTAAAAAAAATATAATATAAAACTAAAAAACTTATTATTTCTTCATTATATTTTTCAAACACAAAGTTAACTTTAAAAAACATAGAATAATTTGTTTTTTTTCAACAATTTTTATTATTTTTACTTTGTTAAAAAAACAATATTTAATTAAATTTCAGCTTATTATATATACTATACTATATTAGAATTTGTTAATAAGTAATGATAATCAAAAAAAACAACAAAAAGAACAAAAATTAATCAACAGTATTAACAAGCTATTAATTAATAAATAAAAATATTTAAATGAATTTTAATAATAATATAATAGAAGAAATTAAAAAAATTAAAGAAGAAAAAGAAGTCTTAATTTTGGCTCATTATTATCAAGAAGCAATTATTCAAGATGTGGCTGATTTTGTTGGGGACAGTTTAGGTTTAGCGCAAAAGGCAGCAGAAACAAAACAAAAAAACATTCTCTTTGCGGGAGTTCATTTTATGGCAGAAACAGCAAAAATAATAAATCCAGAAGCAAAAATAATAATTCCGGAACCGGAAGCTGGCTGTTCTTTAGCAGATTCTTGTTCGCCAGAAGAATTTAAAAAATTTATTGATAAACACAAAGACCATACGGTAATAACATATATAAATTCTACTGCAGCAATTAAAACAATGACAGACATTGTTTGTACATCCGGAAATGCTGTTCAAATAGTAAATTCATTACCAAAAAAAGAAAAAATAATTTTTGCTCCCGATAAAAATTTAGGAGCTTATATTAACAAAGAAACGAACAGAGAAATGCTTTTATGGGATGGAACTTGTGTTGTGCATGACCAATTAAAAGCAGAAAAAGCAATTAAACTAAAAAAACAACATCCTGATGCTAAATTTATTGCACATCCAGAGTGTTCTGCAGCAATATTAATATTAGCAGATTTTATTGGATCAACCACAGCAATGTTGAAATTTACACAAAAGGATAAAACTAAAAAATATATTGTGGCAACAGAAACAGGAATTTTACATCCAATGAAAGAAGCTTCACCAAAAAAAGAATTTATTTTACTTCCGTCAGAAGAAAATTGCGCATGTAATGATTGTCTTGAAATGAAAAAAATTACTCTGGAAAAAATATTATATTCATTAAAAACCCTAAGCCCGGAAGTCAAATTAGACAAAGAAATTATGGAAAAAGCAAGAAAACCTATTCAACGAATGTTGGACATTTCTTATCAATTAAATATCATATAAATAATGCCAAAAATAATTAACATATTTGTTTTTTTTCTTTTAAGCTTTAGTCTTATTGCTCAAAATGATACTGTTTATAAAAAATACTATTATCCAAATGGAAATCTTTCTAGTGAAGGCTATCTGGTAAATGGAAAACCCGATGCTTATTGGAAAACCTATCATGAAAACGGAAAACTCAAATCAGAAGGAAATAGAAAAAATTATGCCTTAGAAGGAGAATGGTTTTTTTATGATAATCAAGGAGATACAGTATTAATCATGGAATATAAAAATAACAAAAAACACGGCTTAAGAACTGCTTTTTTTGTGGACGAAATAGTACAAGAAAATTATTCAAATGATGTAAAACAAGGAATAGCAAAAGTCTTTCACTATCCTTCTAGAAAATTAAAGAAAAAAATGAATTACGAGAATGGTAAAATAGAAGGAAAAGTATTTGAGTATAATAAAGAAGGAAGAATAATAAGTATTTTTGAATATAAAAAAGGATATTTAGTAAGCAGAGAACGAATAAATAGATATAATACGCAAAATAAAAAAACCGGCTTGTGGAAAGAATTTGATGAAGAGGGAAATATAAAGACAGAAACAATGTATATGAATGGCAAAAAAAACGGTTTCCATAAGACATATGATAAAACCGGAAAATTAATAAGTATAGAAAAATATATTAATGATGAATTACAAAAAGATGTTGCTGAACTCAAAGAATATGAATTGCGAAAAGATTATTATCCCAGTGGAAAAATAAAGATTATCGGAAGTTATTATGATGGAAAAGCAGATGGAATTAGAAGAGAGTATTCTGAAGAAGGAAAAATTATTCGTTCTTATATTTTTGATAATGGGAATTTAATAGGAGAAGGTATAGTTGATGAAAGAGGATTGAAACAAGGCCAGTGGACAGAATATTATAGTAGCGGAGAAAAATTAGCAGAAGGAGAATACAAAGATTCCAAAAAAATAAAAGAATGGAAATATTATCATAAAAATGGTAAATTAGAACAAATAGGAAATTATGATAATAAGGGCAGAGCTAATGGTAATTGGAAATGGTATTATGATACAGGAAGTATCTTAAAAGAAGAAAACTATTTGCATGGAAAAGAAGAAGGCTCAAGTATTGAATATGCAGAAAACGGAAAGATAATAGCAAAAGGAGAATATTTTGACGGATTAAAAGAAGGATTTTGGTTTACAGATATTGGAGATCACAGAGAAGAAGGAAAATATTTTGACGGAGAACGACACGAAGAATGGAAACATTATTATACACAAGACTCTTTAATTTTTGTAGGAAGTTATATAAACGGAGTTAAAGAAGGTAAACACATTCATTATTGGGCAAATGGCAATAAAAAAAGAGAAGAATCTTATATTATGGGAATTAAAGACGGAGAATGGAGATATTATGATAAAAATGGAGTGTTGTTTATAAGAATTAAATATAAAGACGGAATAGAAATACAATATGATAACTATCAACTAGAAAAAGAAAATTTAATTATTCAACCCTAAGAAACAATGCGTAAAAACGTAGTAAACGAACTAAGTAAATTGTTTGATTTCATTGAATATGGCATCATATTATTGGATGAAGCAAAAAAAATTATTTATACAAATGAAACAGTTCACAAGGCACTTAATTTAAAAGAAAAACAAATCAATGTAGAAACAATAGAACAAATAATTAATAATCAAGAGATAGTTGAAATAATTAAGAATGAAAATATTGAAGAACCATTAAAAATTAAAAAATTATCCATTAATAAAAATGAAAACGAAAAAATAAATGTAGATGTAAATTTAATTCCTTTTTATTGTGAAGAAGAAAAATATAGTTGTTTGTTTATTAAAGAAAATTATTATTTAACAGGCACTAATAATAAAGACGGATACAAAGCTTTGTTAAAAGCATTGCCCGACTTATTGTTTATTATAGATAAAAAAGGAAATTTCCTTGATGTTTTTGCACAAAACGAAAACGATCTATTATTAAAAAAGGAAGAAATAATTAAAACTAATATTCAAAATACATTACCCCCAGATCTATTACCTATCCATCAAGATAATATAAACAAAGCATTTAAAACAAAAAAATTACAAAGCTTTAATTATTCGCTTCAAATGAATAATGAGACAAAATATTTTGAAGCAAGAATGATTGCAATTGATGATAATAAGTTGTTTTCATTAATTAGAAATATCACAGAAAGAGAAAAATATAAATTAGATTTAGAATACCAAAATGACATTTACCATAAGGCAGAAGAAATTGGAGATTTTGGTAGCTTTGTGATTAACTTAAAAGAAAAAACAATTTGGTTATCAAAAGGAATACAGCAACATTTTAATTTTCTCGAAAATAAAATAGAATATAAAAAAGATTTTTCTAATTTAAACGTACACCCCGACGATCTTCCTAAATTAAAACAACAATTCCAATATCTTTTACAACAAAAAAATAAAATACAATTAGAACTACGTATTCTAATAGAAAAGAAAGTATCCTATTTTTTAGCAGTATTAGAATATACTAAAGAAAAGCAGATATTAGGGTTTTTACAGCAAATCAACAAACGTAAAAATTATGAGAAAAGCCTATTAGAAAACGAGGAAAAATATAAAACACTCGCTTTTAATCTACCAGAGATTATTACCAGGGTAAATAAAAACAAGGAAATTGTTTTTATATCTCCATCCGCAGAAGCAATATTTGGTGTTTCCAGCGATAAAATAATTGGAAAAAAAATAGATTCCTTTTTCTTTAATAAAGAAACCATTGAACGTTGGATTACTGCATTGAAATCAATTGAAGAAACAGGAAAAAAATATTTTTATATTGGTGAACAAGAGATACATGGAAAACAAATGTGGTTTGAGCACCAAGTATTACCAGAATATAACCATCAGGGAGAAATAATATCTTATCTTAGTGTGGTAAGAGACATCACAGAGAGTAAGCAGGCAGAAAATGCTTTGAAGGAAAGTCAACGAAAAATGACCAACCTGATATCAAATATGCAGGGATTAGTTTATTCGTGCCTAAATGATGAAAATTGGACTATGCAATATATTAGTGAGGGATGTTTCGAGATTACCGGATATAAGCCCAATGAACTTTTAAATAATAAAGTAAGATCCTATAATCAACTTATTCATTCTGAAGATGTAGATTATGTTAGAGAAACAATACAAGATGCGGTTGAAAGTAAAAAAAACTACACATTAGAATACCGTATTATTGATAAAAAGAGAAAAGAAAAATGGGTTTGGGAAAAAGGTCAAGGAGTATTTGATAATAATGGAGAACTATTAGTTTTAGAAGGAATTATTAATGATGTTACCGAACGCAAGTATGCAGAAAAAGCACTAGAAAAAAGTAAAAAAGATTTTGAAAACTTAGCCGATTATTCTCCTGCAGCAATCATTATTAGAGACGAAACAAAAGCATACTATGCCAATAAAACAGCAATCAAAACCCTGGGAGTAACGAAGGAAGAGTTGCTAGATATGAACATTGTAAATACCTTGGTTTTACCTGAATATCAATCTATCATTAAAGAGAGATCAAATAAGGTGTTTCAAAACGAAGAAGTTCCTTTTATAGATATTAAAATTCGTCGTCCTTTTGATGGAAAAATCATTGATATAGAAACAAAGCTAAGTAAAATATCTTATCAAGGTAAAGACTTGCTTCAAGTTGTTTTTAGAGATATTTCTTTGCAAAGAAAAGTCCTGAAAATGCAATTGAGAGCAGAATTAGCCGAAGAAAGCAACTTGAAATTACAAGAAGAAATTATAAAGCGAAAAAAAACGGAAAAAGAATTAATAAAGTCACTGGAAGAAAAAGATATTCTGTTAAAAGAAGTCCACCACAGAGTTAAAAACAATATGCAAATTATTAGCAGTATTCTTAATTTGCAGTGTAATAGAATGGAAAAAGGAGAAGCTAAGGAAATCCTTACCAATAGTAGAGACAGAATACGATCTATGTCGTTAGTACACGAAAATCTTTATAGAAGAAAAGATTTTGATAAAATAGATTTTAAAGAATATATCGATTCCATGGTCTCTAATTTAATAATGACATATAATATTAATCCTCAGGAGATTAAAATCAAAAAGAATATAGAAAAAACAATAGTTTCTTTGGAAAAGTGTATTTCCTTAGGTTTAATAATTAACGAAATTATCACCAATGCAATAAAGCATGCTTTTACGGAAAAATTACCAGGAGAAATATTTTTACAATTAAACACAAATACAGATAAAATAACCAGTTTATTAATAAAAGATAACGGAAAAGGGATTCCAGATATAAAAAAGATGAAAAAAAATATTGGCTTTGAAATAATAGAATCTCTTAGTAAACAAATAGATGCGGAATTAATTATTCGTTCTGAAAACGGATTAAGTATAGAAATGAAAATTCCAAATCTTGCATATCTTAATGAATATTAGTATATTTGCATAACGAAAATTTAAAAGAATGGCAAAAACAAAAATTTTAATCGTCGAAGATGAAAACATAGTCGCAAAAGACTTGGAAAGTATTTTACAAGATCTTGGCTATAAAGTTATAGGAATTGTGTCTAATGCAATAGACGCAATTACAATGACAGCGCTTCATAAACCGAATTTAGTGTTGATGGATATTATGATTAAGGGAAAAACATCTGGAATAGAAGCCGCTAAAGAAATAAAAACCAAATATGATATTCCCGTTGTTTTTCTTACAGCTTATGCTGATGATAAAACAATTGACAATGCAAAAGACGCTTTTCCTTATGGCTATATTATTAAGCCATTTAAAGAAAAAGAACTAGAAACAACGATTGAAATGGCAATCAATAAATACGATGAAGATAAAAATGTAAAAAAAGAAAGAGATCTTTACCATTCGTTGATTTCGCAAAAATCTAGTAATGACAGTATTTTTATAAGAGCAGATTATAAACTAAATAAAGTAAAATACGAAGAGATTTATTTTATTGAAGCTCTAAAAGATTACGTTGTTATTAATACAGCAGATAATGTGTTTACTACACATACAACGATGAAAGAAATGGTCAGAGTGCTTCCCGATGATCAATTTGTGCGTGTGCATCGTTCTTTTATTGTTAGATTGGATAAAATATTTTCTATTAAATATCCCGATCTTATTATTGAAGGAAAAATGAAAGTTATTCCAATTGGAGGTCTGTACAGAAAAGAATTGTATGATAAGCTGAACCTTATTTAATTACAATTAAGGTGAACAATTACATGTCCTAATTCTTCATCAATTTCTTGTAATATTTTTTTTGTTTTTTGATGTTGAGCCATTAGCATCATGGCCTCGTCATCGTTATCACAATTTTTAATTTTATTAGTGGAGTCGGCTAAAAGCTTTCTTAATTTAATAGATTTAAACGAAAGAATAACCGCATTAATAATTGTTGTTCGTAAAGAAATATCATTTTCGGGTAAATCTACATAAATACCGTGTTTTTCAAACCAATTATTGCTAATAGTATAGGGGCTGCTTAAAAAATCAATAACCATTGTAGAAATTTCATCATCATCATTTTGAATAAAAAATTGTTGATTTACAAAATAATCCCCTTTTTCATCTTTTTCACTTTGTATTTGTTGAAAAATACGCTCGTATATAGGATTTTCAAAATGCAGTTCGTCTTCAAGAAGCTGTTGAACAACAAAACTGGCAACCCTAAGTTGTTGTTTATGAACGCGTTTTTTTTCGTCAGTTTTTTTTACAACAATATCATTATTTCCCAAAACAATTAAGCTTTGTATTAACTCCTTTTCGTAAATTTCAACAGCATTAATTTTGGAGTCAATCTCTTGACTTTTAATTTGTATTTTTTCATCTTCAATATTATCTCTTACTAAAGTTTTGTTTTTTGCAAGATAATTTTTTCGAAAAGCTTTATTTACTTCAAAATTTAAGGTTTCTTCTGCAACGCCTAATTTTTCCCAAATTTCTTTAATATATGCACGTCGCATTAAACCATCAGGAATAAGCGCAATACTTCTAACAAATTCTTGTAAAACTTCTGTTCTTTTTATAGGATCGTTTTGAATTCCCTTGCCCAACAAATCTGTTTTGAATAAAATAAAATCTTGGGTATGCTTGTCAATATATTCTTGAATTTCAAAATCCTTATGATTTTTTGCATAAGAATCCGGATCTTGTCCTTCTGGAAATAGTACAACACGCACATTGCAACCTTCTTCCAAAATCATATCTATTCCTCGAAAAGAAGCTTTTATTCCAGCTTCATCGCCATCATATAAGATAGTAATATTATTGGTGTAACGCTTTATTAAACGAATTTGATCAGTAGTAAGAGATGTCCCCGAAGAAGATACAACATTTTTAATTCCTGCTTGATATAAAGAAATTACATCGGTGTAACCCTCCACTAAATAACACACATCTCTTTTAACCACTTCATTCTTAGCGTAATATAGTCCATATAAAATCTTAGATTTTTGATATAATTCAGATTCTGGAGAATTGACATATTTAGCAATTTTTTTATTATTATCTAATATTCTCCCACCAAAACCTAAAATTCTGCCCGATAAATTATGAATAGGAAACATAACACGACCTTTGAAGCGATCGTAAATGCTCTTATCGTCTTTTTCCACCGTTAAACCGCTTTCAATAAGGTATTCTTTTTTATATGCTTTGGATAAAGCGGTTTTGCTAAAAGCGTCCCATTCGTTTAAACAATAACCCAATTCAAATACTTCAATAGTTTTATCACTAAAACCCCTTTCTTTAAAATAACTTAAGGCGATAGATTTGCCCTCTTCTGTTTTCACTAAATTTTCATGAAAATATTTAGCAGCAAAGCTATTTAGTTGATATAAGGATTCTTTTTTGTTTTGTTTTTCTCTTTCTTCAGGACTTTCTACTGTTTCGCTGAGTTCAACATGATATTTTTTTGCCAAAAAACGAATAGCTTCAGGATAAGAAAACTGTTCATGTTCCATTAAAAAACTGAGAACATTTCCCCCCTTGCCTGAACTAAAGTCTTTAAAGATTTTTTTTGCAGGAGATACGATGAAAGATGGGGTTTTTTCATTGGTAAATGGACTCAAACCTTTATAGTTAGCACCGGTCTTTTTGAGTTGCACAAATTCACCAATTACTTCAACAATATCAGCAATTTCCAATACTTTTTCTATGTCTTCTCGTTTAATCATGCATTTAAAATAAACGTAAAATTACATAAAATTTATGCATAAAAAGAAAAGCGACTTAAAAAAGTCGCTTTTGTGTGTAACCAAAATTCATACTTAATAAAACAATCGCGGTTTGCAATTTTTATATGCTAGGAAAGGTATGAGCGTATTTTAATATTGCAAAAGTACAAACAGCTTTTTAAAAAACCAAATTTATCTACAATTATTTTTGTTTAATTTGAAAATAATCAAATTATATCGACAAATATATTTCTTATTAAACTATGCTAGAAGTGTCTTTCAAGGATTTAAAACCATTTCCTAGTATTTCACTTGCATTAATCACTGTTAAGAAAGCATTTGGATCGACTTTTATAATAAAATCCTGTAAAATAGCCAACTCTCTTCTATTTACTACAGTGAAAATCACGGACTTTTCTTGTTTATTATACATGCCTTCTCCTTTTAAAAAAGTACCACCACGATTTAAATCATTAATAATTTTATCCCGAATTTCTTCATGTTTATCGGAAACGATAAAAAGCGTTTTTTCATAGGATATACCTTGTAATACAACGTCAATGATTTTACCGGTAATAAAAATAACAATCCAGGAATATAAAGGAATTTTCCAATCTTGAAATGCAATTAAGCCCAACAATACAATACAAGAATCAACAAAAATCAATAATTGTCCAATTGGAAGTTTTGTGTATTTAGCGATAATCATTGCAATTATATCAGAACCACCAGAACTAGCTTTAGCTTTAAATACCATGCCTAAACCTAATCCGACCAAAACACCACCAAAAATAGTAGATAATAAAGCATCATCTTCAACTAAAGGCGCGTAACCCCATGTGAATTCCAATAAACTTACCCAAACAGAAGTTAAAACAAAACCGACTATTGTTTTAATACCAAATCGTGGTCCTAATATTTTAATTCCAATGATGGTGAGGGGAATATCCATTGCCAATGCAACAATACCAATGGGTAAATCAAATAAATGGTGCAAAATAATAGCAATCCCATAAACACCTCCTGGGGCTAACTTGTAGGGGGAAATAAATAAAACAAAACCCGCAGCCATAATAAAGGTTCCGATGCTGATTAAACTATAAACCCTAAACCATTCTTTTGTGAAAATCTTTTCCTTAGTGATAAATGCCATTTTTCTGCTTTTTACTTGTATTAATAATTGAAAACGGGCGCAAAAGTAATTATTTTTGTAAATTGTCGTTTCGTTTTTATTGA